>CAJWDO010000001.1 GCA_913031555.1 uncultured Alphaproteobacteria bacterium
CAGCGTTCGTTCTGAGCCAGGATCAAACTCTTAGGTTAGACTGGTTCAACGGATTGCTCCGTGAACATAGCCCGCCCAATTTAATCCATGTTCATATACTTCACATTGAAGTAAGCGTTCAAAGATTCATCGGGCTGACTTTGTTGTTTACAAAGGACGATACGTTCACACGAACCGCCACCCGCGAATCTCTTCCAAATGATCTCACGATTTCAAATAGCGACCAACACTCTGCGACACGCGCTGGTTGTTGGTAGGTGCTGCCCGGTCGGGCAACGAGCGCGGTTTATATGCCGGACCATTCACCCTGTCCAGCCCTAAAATGCGCTTTTCTCACTATTTTTTCATGAACTTGTAACATCCCAACGCTCCCTAACTCCCGACATCATTTCCAGGGCCCGGAAATTCGCCGGAAATCCACCAAAAATCTATCTTTGCGGTTCATTTAAAAAAGCCTGTGCAAATTAGCACATACAGAAAAATCCCCGTGAATCATTTTATCCAGCTGAGGCCCTGTTTCCTCAATATAGCCCTTTTGAACAGGTCGAATGAACATACAGCGCGTCAAGACAGCACTCTAACGTCCCGTTGCAAATTTCTGAATCATATCGGATTTTCTGCCAGCTCTATTGACCAAAGACGTTAGTTCCTGAATTATGAGCGCGATCTGGGGCCGACATTCGGACAGAATGCCGGGTCGGCAAGTTGACCAACAGGACTACGGGACCGTTAATATGATTCGCAGTTTGATGCGTTTGGTGATTCTTGGACCGATGCTGTTTCCAGCCGCTGTGAGCTGGGCGGCGATGGAGCCGTTGCATAGTGACGGCATGCCTTTGCCGATGCCAAAGCCCGATCCGGCTTTGATGTATCCGGCGGAACCTGTTGATATCGAAATCCCCCTTCCGAGACCCGATCTGGCGACGATTCTGCCGCGCGCCACCCGCACTGTTACCGAAATGTTCCTGAAGCAGACCGGCAAGCTGACCGGCGATGAAGCAACCTATCGTCTCAAATCGGGCGAAGGTCTGGCGACATTGCTGCGGCGTGCCGGGTATGAACGTGCCGACGCGGCGGCCGCGATTAATGCCGTGATCGGACGCGCCAGCCTGCGCTCGCTGCCGGTCGGGCTGAAAATTCGCGCAACGCGCGACGGTTTTGCCTTCACGGCGCGAAACGGGCGCGACATCTTCGCCATCCGCGATCCGGAAGAAGGCTGGCTTGCCTTTACCGCGATCAGGCCTGTTGAACGCTACCTTTCCTATGCACAGGGGGTTATCGATGATTCGATCTATCGGGCCGCGAGCGTTAACGATATCCCCGACCCGGCACTGGCCGAATATATTCGGGTGATGGGTTTCTCGGTCGATTTCCAGCGTGAGATCCGCAGCGGCGATGCCTTCGAGCTTCTCTATGAACAGCAGATCGACCAGATCACCGGTGATGTCATAGGCACCCAACTGCATTACGCCGGGCTAATGCTTTCGGGCAAGCAGCTCGGCTTCTACCGCTATGACCATGACGGGTCGCGCGTCGGCTGGTATGACCGCAAGGGCAATTCGGCGGCGCGCACACTGATTCGCACGCCGATCTCGGGTGCCAGGCTATCATCATCCTTTGGCATGCGCCGGCATCCGATCAGCGGCTACAACTCAATGCACCGGGGGGTTGATTTTGCCGCCCCGACGGGCACTCCGATCATTGCCGCCGGCAGTGGTGTGATCACAGAGGCTGGATGGTACGGCTCCTATGGCCGCTATATCCGCGTGCGACACAACAGCACCTACGATACCGCCTACGCCCACATGTCACGGATCGCCCGTGGCATCAGGCCCGGCGCACGGGTCGAACAGGGGCAGGTCATCGGCTATGTCGGGTCAACCGGACGGTCGACCGGGCCACATCTGCACTATGAGATCCTGGTGAATAACCGCAAAGTGAACCCGCTGACAGTCAGTCTGCCAACGGGCGAACATATCCCGCCCGAACTTCTGACCAATTTCCATTCCAAGGTCGAGCTTGTCGAGGCTGAAATGCTGGCCACCGGCAATCTACGCTTTGCCGCAATGGAATTGCTGTCATCCGAAAGCGGCGCATCACTTGCGCCCTGACCGGCAGGACCAACATGATTCCCAACTCTCATGATTCCCAGCCCTCATGATTTCCAGCACTTATGATTCCTGGCCGCCATGATTATTGACGAGTTGTGGCAGTTTCCGGTGAAGGGGCTTGGCGGTGTGCGGCTGAGCAGCGCCGACCTTGTCGCCGGGCGGCCTTTCCCCGGCGACCGGCAATTCGCCATCACCACCGGTCATCCGCGCTTCGCTGACACGCCTGATGGCAACTGGCAGAAAAAAGCGGCCTTCCTGCAGCTGATGTCACATGAACGGCTTGTCGCGGTCGACTATCATTTTGAAGGCACGGTGATAACGATTTCGCGTGACGGGACGGAACAACTCACCGCCGATATGGACACCGTCGAAGGCGCGGCTGGCATCTCTGCATTCTTCGCTGATCTTCTTGGCGATTCGCTTGCCGGGTCACCACGGCTGATGCGAATCAATGACGGTGCATATACAGATCAAAAGGCGCCATGGATCAGCCTTGGCGGCACCGCCTCTGTCGCGCATGTCGCGCGGACGATGGGGCACCGCCCTGACGCCCGCCGCTATCGGTTGAACGTCATGCTGGAAACGCAGACACCATTTGAAGAGGCCAATCTGATTGGCCATAAAATCGCCCTTGGCGATGCTGTGCTATCCATAGTGGAACCTGTTGGCCGCTGCGCCGCCATTGATGTCGATCCGGAGAACGGCGAGCGCGGGCCGCACCTGCTGCCCCGCATGGAGACATCGTTCGGCCATACAGATCTCGGCATATTCGCGGAAATAATTGATGGCGGTACTGTCACGCCGGGTGACAGGCTGCGAATTCTGGATCAGGCCGGTTGAATCGGGCCGGTTGAATCAGGCTGGCTGTTGCCGGCCTCACGCAGAGGCCGGGTCCTGGTCTTCCTGTATCTTTTCGGCAAGCTGTGCAGGCGTCAGATCGACAACCTCGGCACCACCAGCCTCCTTCGTGTCATCATTTTCAGCATCATTTTCGACGCTGTCGCCAGCAGGCTTTTCCTCGGTCGAAGGCTGCTCGCCAATCACCGGTTGCGGCCCGTCAGAACGCGGCTGGCGATCGGCATGCTGTGTCTTGCGTTCCTCGGCAGCGTCGATCGCGGCCTGATGCAAACGATAATAGTGATCCGCGAACTGCGTATAGGCCTCGGCGGTGATCCGTTCGCCGGCGGCGGCGGCATCATGTGCCAGCGCCTGATATTTCTCGTTCAGCTGCTGTGCATTGCCTCGCAGCTTCACTTCCGGCCCATTGGACTCATATGAGGTGTTTCTGTTCGGCACATTTGGTTGGGCGCTGCCGTTGCCCCGGCGGCCACGTCCGCGACCGCGCTTTGCATTCTGAGGTTGTCTCATCGACCTGTTTACCGGTTATTGCAACTGTTGCGGCAAGCGGCCTGCACCTCATCCGAGGCTCTGATCGGCTTGCCAGACGTTACCGCCATATTCGGAGGTTCGTTCGCGGCGCACCCGGCGCCGCTGTCAACAAAAGCACAATAGCCACCAGATGCCCGCCATATCAAGTTAAAATATGCACCAATGGTAAAATATGCGCCGTCATCTTGCCACGATGAAGGAAAGACATCTGACGATGCCGGCCATGTCGGCGGCGTCATCGGCAGGCTGCAGACCGGCTGCGATGGCAAGATCGGTGACCTGCGATTGCTGGCCGGCGCCAATCTCGACAAAAGCACGACCCCCGAGCGCCAGCCCGTGCGCTATGCGCGGCAGCAGACGCCGCCAGCTGTCCAGCCCGGCCTCGCCACCATCAAGCGCCAGACGCGGATCGAACCTCGCCACCTCACTCGCCAGACCGTCAATCTCAGCCTGCGGAATATAAGGCGGGTTGCACAGGATCAGATCGAATCTGTTTCTGCCAGAATGAGGATTGCCAGAATCAGGATCGGCAAAATCCCCTTCAACAAAACTGGCGCGCCCCCCAAGGCCAAGATGCGTGGCATTGGCGGTAGCTGTCCGGACAGCGCCGGCGCTTATATCGATCCCGACGCCGCTGGCCTGTGGAAGTTCCGACAGGCAGGCGAGAAGAAGCGCGCCGGACCCGGTGCCAAGATCAAGAAGGCGCAGCGTCTCATATCGACGCTCGCCAACCCATGCCAACGCAGCGGCGACAACGGTTTCGGAATCGGGGCGCGGGTCCAGCGTCTCGGGTGAAAGGCCCAGCCTGAGTGACCAGAATTCCCGCCATCCGCGAATCCTGCTGACCGGCTCTCCGGCCATCCGTCGTTCAATGATGGCAGCAAATTCCTGGCGGCGCTCGGACGTCCAGTCCACAAGCGTCTCATGCGGCAGCACCGCATCGTCACGACCAAGCGCAACGCCAAGAAGAAGCCGCGCATCCAGCGCCGCGCTGTCGATTCCGGCGTCGTGAAGCCTTGTCTGCGCCGGCACCAGAATTGTGCGCGCCTCGGGTGGATGGGGCGCTGCCGGCGGCAGGTTCATTCACCACCCTCGGCAAGGCGCTGCGCCTGATCCTCTGCGACGAGCGCTTCCACCACCTCGTCAAGCGCCTCGCCGGCAATTACCTTGTCGAGCTTGTAAAGCGTCAGGTTGATCCGGTGATCTGTCACCCGCCCCTGTGGGAAGTTATAGGTGCGAATGCGTTCCGACCGGTCGCCGGACCCGACCTGCCCCTTGCGGGACGCGGCGCGCTCGGCTTGCAGGCGCGCCCGCTCGGCATCATACAGCCTGGCACGCAGGATCTTCATCGCCTTGGCGCGGTTCTTGTGCTGCGATTTCTCATCCTGCTGACTGACGACAATTCCCGTCGGCATGTGGGTGATCCGCACCGCCGAATCGGTGGTGTTGACCGACTGCCCACCCGGGCCGGATGCCCGGAACACATCGATCCGCAGGTCGCTTTCCTGAACGTCGATGTCGACGTCCTCGGCCTCTGGAAGCACCGCCACGGTGGCCGCCGAGGTGTGTATGCGTCCTCCGGCCTCGGTTTCCGGCACGCGTTGCACGCGGTGCACGCCTGACTCGAACTTCAGCCTCGCGAAAACGTCGCTCCCGGCAATGTTGGCTGTGGCTTCCTTGTAGCCACCGATGCCGGTTTCCGACACCTCCATGACCTCGAACCGCCACCCATGCTTCGCCGCGAAACGCTGATACATACCGAACAGGTCGGAGGCGAACAGCGCCGCCTCGTCCCCACCGGTGCCGGCCCGCACCTCAAGAATGGCATTGCGCGAATCATCCCGGTCACGCGGCAGCAGCAAAAGCTGCAGCGCCTTCATCTCGTCGGGAAGACGGGATTCGACCTCATCAATCTCGGCGCGCGCCATCTCCACGATCTCGGCATCACCGTCGGCTTCATCAATCATCTGTGAGGCCGCCTCGCGGTCCGCCTCCAGACGGCGCACAAGCTCGGTCTGCTCACAGACCGGTCGCAATTCGGCAAGTTCGCGTGACAGGCTGGCAAGCTCATCGGGCACCAGTCCAGCCGATTCCGAGAGCCGTGCCTCGACCTCGGCCCGGCGCGCCATCACCCGGTCCATGCTCTGATCAAGGCTCATGCGCTGGTCCCGTCGGTATGATTTGCCAGCGTGCCGGCGAGGTGTGATGACAGATCGGCCTGCGCGATCTCATCCTGCGTTCCGGTTGTCAGGTCACGAAGCTGCGCCGTGCCGCCGGCAATCTCGTCACTGCCAAGGATTACCGCTATTCTGACACCGGCCCGATCGGCCTTCTTCAGACGCTTTCCAATGGCACCGCCCGTCGGCACATCGACTGCGATACCGGCATCGCGAAGCATCTCGGCAACGGCATAGGCCGCCACACCGGCATCGTCATCCATCGGCATCACCGCAACCGGCGGCGCGACTGGCGCCTCGGCCCCGGCAAGCATGGCGAGGCGTTCAACGCCAGCGGCCCATCCGACCCCGGGAACCGGCGGGCCGCCAAGCATTTCGGACAGCCCGTCATAGCGGCCACCGCCAAGAACCGTCCCCTGAGCCCCAAGGTCGTCGGTGATGAACTCGAACGCCGTGTGGCAATAATAGTCGAGCCCGCGAACAAGCAGCGGATCAAACCGCCAGGCAATGCCTGCCTTGTCCAGAGATTCTGTCACAACCGCGAAATGCGCCTTTGAAATATCATTCAGATATTCGTCAAGACGCGGCGCCTCGGCTAGGATGGCGCGATCCCCCTTGTCCTTGGAATCGAGAATTCGAAGTGGATTTGTCTGCAGACGGGTCTGGCTGTCTTCGGACAGATCACCGGCATGAGTGTCCAGAAACGCCAATAACGCCGTACGGTAGGCCTGACGACTTTCGCTGTCGCCAAGCGAATTGAGATGCAATGTGCAGCGATCAAGAACGCCGAGCCCGTCAAGAACCCGCGCGCCACAGCCGATGATCTCGGCATCGGCAAGACCGTCACGCGGTCCCAGATATTCGATTCCAATCTGGTGAAACTGCCGCATGCGCCCCTTTTGTGGCCGTTCGTAGCGGAACATCGGGCCAGCATAGAAAAATTTCAATGGCAGGCTCTGTGTCAACCCGTTGGAGATCATCGCCCGCACGACGCCAGCGGTATTCTCCGGCCGCAGGGTCAGCGTCTCACCGCCGCGATCAGTGAAATTGTAGGTCTCCTTGGTCACGACATCGCTGCTGTCGCCAAGCGGGCGCGAGAACACCTCGGCAAATTCGAAGATCGGCGTTGCCATTTCCTGAAAGCCGTACAGCGATGACATGTCACGGGCGGTATCTATGACCCGGCGATGCGCGGCCATTGCCTCAGGAAGCACGTCCGAGGTACCTCTGACTGTTTGCAAACGAGACATGTTCAGCGTGTCCTTGGCATGATCCTGTAACGGAATGAGTGGCCCTGCCGGCGACTAGGCTTCGATTTCGCCTGATTTGATGGCGGCGGCGCGATCCTCGACAAGGCCGACAACATGCTCGACGATGTCACCATTCGTCAACCTGTGATCGGCCATGCCGGACACATAGAGTTGATGCGTGCCGCGACCACCACCCGTCAGCCCGATATCGGTCTCACGGGCCTCGCCGGGACCATTGACGACACAGCCGATGATCGACACCGTCATCGGAACGTCGATATGTTCCAGCCGTTCCTCGATTGTCTGCACGGTGCTGATCACGTCGAATTGCTGGCGCGCGCATGAAGGGCATGAAATCACCGTCACACCGCGGCGGCGCAACCCCAGCGACTTCAGCATCTCATAGGCAACCCGTACTTCTTCGGCGGGGTCGGCCGACAACGAGACGCGGATCGTGTCACCAATGCCGGCCCACAGCAACCCACCAAGCCCGATCGCCGACTTGACCGTGCCGGCGCGCAGGCCGCCGGCTTCGGTGATGCCAATATGAAGTGGACAGTCGATGGCATCGGCAAGCTGTTGATAGGCGGCAACGGCCAGAAACACGTCGGATGCCTTTACCGAAATCTTGAATTCATGGAAATCGTTATCCTGCAGGATGCGCGCATGTTCCAGCGCCGATTCAACGAGCGCCTCGGGACATGGTTCGGCATATTTTTCCAGAAGATGCTTTTCCAGCGAGCCGGCATTGACGCCGATCCGCATCGAACAGCCATGGTCGCGCGCCGCGCTGATCACCTCCCGAACACGGTCGGCCCGACCGATATTGCCGGGATTGATCCGCAGACAGGCGGCGCCGGCGGCGGCGGCCTCGATGGCGCGGCGATAATGAAAGTGAATGTCGGCGATGATCGGCACCGGACTTGCCGCACAGATTTCACGCAGCGCCGCGGTGCTGTCCTGGTCGGGGCATGACACGCGGACAATGTCGACGCCGGCGGTGGCGGCAGCATCGATTTGCGCCAGTGTGGCTTTGACATCCGTCGTCGGTGTGTTGGTCATGGTCTGCACCGAAATCGGTGCATCCCCGCCAACAGGCACGGTGCCGACCATAATCTGGCGGCACTGACGACGTTCAATGGTTCTGTAGGCTCGGTAGGCGTTGGCCACGGCCGGCGCACTCCTCTTGGTCAGGCGGAAGGGACGTTACCCTTTACTGTACGCGAAAACCAGCCAGTCCCTCGCGCCGAGGTGTTCTAGAATTGATTGCGAAGCTTAGTGGCGTCAAGCAGCAGGTCGCGCAGGATTTCACCCGGATCACCAACCGAACGCACCGTGCCATCATTGAAGACCAGTTCAAGACCGCCAGCGTTGCCGGTACTGAGATACAGGCGGTCACGGCTGTCCACCATGTAAGTATCACCGTCCCGCATCAGCTTTGCCATCACTTCCTCGCCATCATTGCGAATGATCTCAACCCAACTGGCACCGGCGGCCCGAAGTGTGATTTCCAACTCTGGCACACGCTGGCGGGCGAAAGCGACACCGGTCCCGATCTGGCTGGACATCGTGTTGTCCATGGCGTCCGTGCTGTCAGGCGTGACGGTCGCCATCTGGTCAGCCACCACATCATCGGCTGGCCGGGTTGTCAGCGCCCCCTCGACAGCACCAAGATCCGTTCCGCCCGCGGAGGTCGCCATGGTCGCGCCAGGAAGAGTCGCAGTTGGCAGAGCGGCTGTTGGCAGGACGCCCGTTGGCGTGGCCGCCCCGGACTGCGCACCGTCGGCAAGCGTACCAGTCACCGGTTGCGTCTCTTCGGACGTCTCATCCACCGATATGGCCGCGATGTCTATTTCAACAGCCGGCGCCGCTTCAAGGATGGGCACCTCCGCCACCAACTCGCCAAATTCAATGGTGTCGGCAGCAATAGTGACAGGGGCCGGAAGCGGCGCAACCGCATCAGCCGGCGCCCCGGCACCATTCGTCACCATCCCATCCGCAGCGTCGGAAGAGTTGGCCAAATCGGCAGTGGACAGATCGGCACTGGGCAAAACGGCAGCGGCCAAATCAACCGGCTCGACATCGGTCTTGGCCATGTCGTCAGGCTCGGTTACGGCCAATTCAATTTGTGGCAGCACCACAGCTTCAGGCTCGGACTCACCAATCAGCGCGGTCAACAAATCCGGCTTGCCAACAGCATACCAACCCCCATACCCCATCACCGCAAAAATAACGATAATCGACGCCAGCATCGCTCCTGACCGCTGCGGGCGCTGGGTATCGACGGGAAAACTGTAGGACGGATCCTTTTCGCCATCATTGAGGAGAGCCCGATAACGCTGTGCCACCACAACGCCGTCCAAGCCGACTTCCTTCGCAAAGCTTCGCAAATAGCCGGCAACATAGGTGGAGCCCGGCAGCGAGTCGAAATCGCCGGCCTCAATACTCTTCAAATGATGTTTGGAAATCCGCAGGAGTTGCGATAACTCACTGATTTGAAGTCTTTCTTTAAGGCGAGCAGAGTTAAGATCAGCTCCAATCCGGACGAAGCTGTCCTTTACAACGCTTTCATCGCGCGCCTCAAATTCCATAACAGCCCACGCGGTATCAATTTCTTCCTGTAGATAACATTATCCCAAATCGCCAAGAATGCCAACATTTCAACGGCTCAAATCAAGGTTAATTCCAAAATCCCTGCCCAGAAACCTTGGTCAGAAGCCTTGGCCAAAACCCTTGGCCGGAAACCCTGGAAAGCAATCCCTGCAAGGACGAAGCACAAACCCACAGCCTGTGGCGGCGCTGACAGACCCGTGGCAGTTCAATCCTCGGCGTCGAGCCCGAAAGCGGCATGAAGACTGCGCACCGCCAATTCGGTATATTCGGCTGCGATAAGTACCGAAATCTTGATTTCGGAGGTCGAGATGACCTCAATATTGATTCCACGCTCGGCAAGTGTCTCGAACATTGTCCGGGCGACCCCCGGCTGTGATCGCATTGCCATCCCGACCACCGAGATCTTGGTGACGTCATCCTTGGCGTCGACCCCGTCAAAGCCAAGTGACCCGCGGCTTGCCTCGATGATTTCAAGAGCCTTGGCAAGGTCGCCACGCCCGAGCGAGAAAGTGATATCGGTCTTCTGCCCCTCGCTGGCCGCCGTCTGCACGATCATGTCGACATTGATGTGGTTTTCAGCAAGCGTGCCGAAAATCGCCGCTGCGATCCCCGGCCTGTCGGGGAGCCCCTGGATGGTAAGCTTGGCCTCGTCCGGGCTATAGGCTATGCCACTGATTTTTTCCTGTTCCACGATTGCATCCTCGTTGACGACAAGCGTTCCCGGCGCGTCTGTAAAGCTGGAGCGCACCTGTAGATTGACATTATGGCGCATGGCCATGGCAACAGACCGCGTCTGCAGCACCTTGGCACCGAGTGACGCCATCTCGAGCATCTCCTCGAAGGAGATCTGATCCAGCTTCTGCGCCCGTGGCGCGATCCGCGGATCGGTCGTGTAGACACCATCGACATCGGTATAGATATCACAACGATCGGCATTCAGAGCCGCCGCCAGCGCCACCGCCGAGGTGTCGGACCCACCGCGCCCCAGAGTCGAGATACGACCATCCGGTGCCAATCCCTGAAAGCCGGCAACCACGGCCACCTGGCCTGTCGCGAGTCGCTCACGCATAACGCCGGTATCGATGCTCTGGATCCGCGCGGCACCATGCACCTCGTCTGTATGGACCGGGATCTGCCAGCCAAGCCAGGAGCGGGCATCGACGCCCATATTCTGCAGGGCGATGGCCAGCAACCCGACCGTCACCTGCTCGCCTGTGGCGACGATGGCGTCATATTCGCGGGCGTCATGCATCGGCCCGATATCTCGCGCCCAGGACACAAGCTGATTTGTCGTGCCGGCCATGGCCGAGACAACGACAGCAACCTGGTTCCCGGATTCGACCTCGGATTTGACGCGTGAGGCGACATTCCGGATGCGGTCAAGATCCCCTACCGAGGTTCCACCAAATTTTTGAACAATGAGAGCCATTTTTGTCTTATGGTTGCCACGACTTATAGAAAACCGCAGCTTTCATAACGATTCCGGCCGGATGGGGCAAGCCCATGGACACCACAGCGGACCAAAAAGAAATTGATAATTTCGCGGCCATGTCCGCGCATTGGTGGGATGAGAGCGGGCCAATGGCCCCGCTGCATGCCTTTGCGCCGGTGCGAATCGACTATATTCTGGACAGTGTCCGGCGGATCGGCACATCCGGCGATGGCAGGCTTGAGGGGCTGCGAATCCTCGATATCGGCTGCGGTGGCGGGATCCTTGCCGAACCGATGGCGCGACTTGGCGGGCAGGTGACAGGCATCGACGCCACGCCAGAGGCCATAGAGGCGGCAAAGGCACATGCAAAGACCACCGGCCTCGCAATCGATTACCAATGCACCACCGCCGAGGCTCTGGCCGCGAGCGGCGCGCAATATGACCTCGTATACGCATCCGAGGTGATCGAGCATGTCACCGACAGGCGGCTGTTCGCCGCCTCGATGGCCACGATGCTGGCACCTGGCGGCACCGTTGTCATCACCACCATCAACCGCACGCTGGCTTCATTTGCGCTGGCCAAGGTGGCGCTGGAATATGTGCTTCGGACGGTACCGGCAGGAACGCATGATCCGGCGCGTTTCGTGCGGCCAGCCGAACTTCGCGACGAATTTGCCGGTGCCGGCATCATGCTTGATGACATGACGGGCTTTGCACCGCTGCCGGCGCGCAGGATCGGCGGGAACGGGTTCATACGTGTGGGAAGTCTTGCCGTGAATTACGGGGCCAGCGGCACGCATGCCTGAAGACCGGGTGGTACGTCCCGGCGTCTAATTATCCTTCGACAGCCACGGAATATCCATCACGGTAATGCCTTCCTCGTCGAGCGCCTCGCGCTCTTCTTCCGTGGCCTTGCCATAGATACCTTCAGCCTCGACCTCGCCATAATGGATCTTGCGGGCCTCCTCGGCGAACTCGTCACCGACATCCCGGCACTCATCCTTGAT
This sequence comes from uncultured Alphaproteobacteria bacterium, assembly GCA_913031555.1. Lineage (GTDB taxonomy): Bacteria > Pseudomonadota > Alphaproteobacteria > Puniceispirillales > Puniceispirillaceae > UBA8309. The sequence continues at coordinate 11,980 of CAJWDO010000001.1, forward strand.
TTTCGATTGCAGCGCCCGCATTTCGGACATCAGGGCGTGCATGCGCCGCGCCGCCTCTTCCGGCAGTGCGGCGGCATTTGGCGGTGCCGGAACATTCGGGGCCTCGGGCGGCGGTGCGGATTTGCGGGTTTTCGGGCTGGCAAGGTTGGGCGCCATCAGCGCGCGCCGCACCCCGGCCGTGCCGCAGGAAGGACATGTCAAAAGCCCGGATTCCTGTTGTGATTCAAAAGCGGCCGAATCACCGAACCACCCTTCGAATTCGTGGTCTTCCTCGCATATGAGTTGATATTTGATCATCTCTCTCTGCCCTATCCCGGGTCAGCTCAACCGGCCGTGGCAATGTTTGTATTTCTTGCCCGACCCACAGGGGCAGGGCTCGTTACGCGACACCTTGCGCTGGGGCATGGCACGCGGCGCCTGCGCTCCGGTCGTCGCAACCTCTTCCGGTTCGGGCTGGCGGATTTCTACATGGCTGAGAACCATCGTCACCGTTTCGCGAAGACCGGCAAGAAGCGATTCGAACATCGTGAAAGCTTCGCGCTTATATTCGTTCAACGGGTCCTTCTGCGCATAGGCGCGAAGCGAGATGCCCTGACGAAGCTGATCAAGGCTCAGCAGATGTTCCTTCCATTGCTGGTCAAGCACCTGCAGAAGCAGCGATTTCTCGGCCGTCCGCATGGTCTCGGGCCCGATCCGCACCGCCTTTTCGGCCATATAGCGGTCCGACATGCCGGTCAGCCGTTCCTCGATCTCGGTCTCGGCGACACCATCCTCGGCGAACCATTCCTCGGCCGGAACCTCGAGCGCCAGCACCTTGGTGGCGTCGGTTCGCAGCTGTTCAGCATCCCACTGGTCGCTGAATGTTCCCGCCGGCACCGCCCTCTCGACAATCTGCGCCACAGCTTCACGGCGCATCTCCGTGACCGTGTCCTGAACGTCGCTTGACCGCATGATCTCCTTGCGCTGCTCGAAGATGACGGTTCGCTGGTCATTCATCACATCGTCGAATTTCAAAAGCTGCTTGCGTATCTCGAAATTGCGCGCCTCGACCTTGGACTGGGCCTTTTCAACAGCCTTGTTGATCCAGGGATGGACGATGGCCTCACCCTCTTCGAGACCAAGTTTCTGCAACATGCCGTCGAGCTTTTCCGACCCGAAAATCCGCATCAGATCATCCTGCAGCGACAGGAAGAATTTCGACGCGCCGGGGTCGCCCTGACGGCCGGTTCGGCCACGAAGCTGATTGTCGATACGTCGCGATTCATGGCGTTCGGTGCCAATGACATATAGTCCGCCAGCGGCAAGCGACCGCTCTTTCAGCATCGTCACTTCAGCGACAATGGCGTCGTGCTCGGATTCCGACAATTCGCCACCATCGGCCTCGACCTCGAGCCGCATGTCGAGATTGCCGCCAAGCTGGATGTCGGTGCCGCGGCCGGCCATGTTGGTGGCGATGGTGACCGCGCCGGGAACGCCGGCCTGGGCGATGATCTTTGCCTCCTCGGCGTGGAAACGCGCATTCAGCACCTTATGTTCGATCTTGCGACCTTTCAGAACCTCCGAAAGTGCTTCGGATTTCTCGATGCTGACCGTGCCGACAAGCACTGGCTGACCACGCTCGCGGCAATCGGCGATCAGATCGATGACAGCGTTGTCACGCTCCTCGCTGGTCCGGTAGACCTCGTCATCATGGTCGATCCGCTGCACCTCGACATTGGTCGGAATGGCGGTGACCTCGAGCTGGTAGATTTCCGAGAATTCGCCAGCCTCGGTCATCGCCGTGCCGGTCATGCCGGAAAGCTTTTCATAGAGGCGGAAATAGTTCTGGAAGGTGACCGAGGCGACCGTCTGGTTCTCAGCTTGAATTTCGACCCCTTCACGCGCCTCGATAGCCTGATGAAGACCCTCCGAAAAGCGCCGGCCTTCCATCGCCCGGCCGGTGAATTCATCGATGATCACGATCTGGCCGTTCTTGATCATGTAATGGCTGTCACGCTGGAACAGCTTGTGCGCCCGCAGCGCCTGGTTCACATGATGCAGCAGGCCGACATTCTCGATGTCATAGAGCGTACCCTCGCCCATCACCTCGGCAGAGCGAAGCAGATCCTCGGCATGTTCGATGCCGGCCTCGGTCAGCGCAACCGTGCGCCCCTTCTCGTCAAGATCGTAATCCTCGGGAACAAGGTGCGGGATGGTCTTGTCGGCAACGCCATAATGTTCCGAGCTGGTTTCGGCAGGGCCGGAGATGATCAGCGGCGTGCGCGCCTCGTCGATCAGGATCGAGTCAACCTCGTCGACGATGGCAAAATGGTGGTCGCGCTGCACCATGTCCTCGATCCGGAATTTCAGATTGTCGCGAAGATAATCGAACCCGAATTCATTGTTGGTGCCATAGGTAACATCGCATCTGTAAGCGGCGCGGCGGCCCTCATCCGGCAGATCGCCGGTAATACAGCCGACCGTCATGCCAAGACGTTCATAGACGCGTCCCATCCAGGCGGCGTCGCGCGAGGCCAGATAATCGTTCACCGTGACAACATGCACGCCTTTGTCCGGCAGCGCGTTCAGGAACACCGCCAAGGTTGCGACAAGAGTCTTGCCCTCACCGGTCTTCATTTCCGAAATCTGACCTTTGTGAAGCGCGATGCCGCCCATCAGCTGGACATCGTAATGGCGCTGACCAAGGGCGCGTTTTGCCGCCTCGCGGACCCGCGCAAAGGCTTCGGGAAGAAGATCATCAAGGTTGCTGCCAGCCTCGAGACGGGCCCGCAACGCGGTCACCGATCCGGCGAGGTCATCATCGCTCAGCGCCGCGATCTCATCTTCAAGGGCATTGATTGCCGCCACCTGCGAGGTGAATTTCCTGGTCGCACGGTCGTCACCCGACCCAAAGAGATTTTTCGCCAAAGACCCAAACATACGCTTCCCCGCATCAGATGGACTGTCGGGTGCGTCGCACCCGAACCGACCCGACCCGCCAGCCAACCCGTGTAATCGTGGGTCTGCAAGCGTTTCAAGCTAGTCCCGACATAGTGTGCGCGCCTGTCATTGTCAATCAAACCGCACCCGTCACAGCCAGATTCGCAGACCCCCGAAAAGCCTTTGAAAGAGGTGCTTTGCCGCGCATTGCGAGGCTTGAATTTGGCCGGCGCTTCGGCAACAATCGCGCAGCATTCAGAACGGCCCTCGCCATCAGCTTCGCACCGCGAGCTGTACGGGCCAACCGCGTTCATCCGAAAGGACAAGTGATGAAATTCCTTACCTCCCTCGCGACCGCCTTCGCCATTTCCGGCATTGTTTCCGCCACAATATTGTTTGCGCCGGTCATGACGCAGGCCCAGGAACGTATCGCCGTTGGCACGCTGAACGGAGAGCCAATCTGGCTTGACGAGATCATGGCTGTCGCCCAGACGCTGCCGCCTGAATATCGCGAGGAAGGGCTTGCCAACCTGTATGCGCAGCTTGTCGATGAGGTGGCTAATTCGCGACTGGCCGCGGCGGCCGGCCGCGAGAGTGGGCTTGACCGGAACGACGTGGTGGCGAATGCGATGGAACTTGCCGCCAGCCGCGTTCTGGCCGAGGCCTATTTCACCGATCAGGTGTCGGAAATGATCACCGAGGAGTCGGTGCAGGCGGCCTATGACGCATTTGTTGCCGATACCGGGTCACGCGAAACCGTCACCGCGGCGCACATACTGGTCGAGACCGAGGATGAGGCGAAGGCACTTATCGCCCAGCTGAATGACGGTGCCGATTTCGCCGATTTGGCGCGTGAGAAATCAACCGGGCCGAGCGGGCCGAATGGCGGCGAACTTGGCAGCTTCGGCCGTGGGCAGATGGTGCCAGCCTTTGAGAGCGCGGCCTTTGAAATGCCTGTCGGCGGCTATTCAGCTACACCGGTGCAGACGCAGTTTGGCTGGCACATCATCAAGGTCAGCGACAAGAGCGTCACCCCGGCCCCAACGCTTGATGAAATGCGAGACCAGCTTGCCAGCAACATGTCGCGGCAGAGCTTTGCACGCGTTGTCGAGACGCTTCGCTCGGGCGCCAGTGTCGAAGTGCGGCCCTATGATGATGTGCTGACCGAGGCGCAATCAGCGGCCGACGCCAGGCAATGACCGTCTCACCGCTTGCGCCGGAATCCTTCCCGGCGATTCCACCGATTGCCGGATTGACCCTGTCGACCGCGGCATCGGGTCTGAAATATTCCGGCCGTGACGACATGCTGCTGATGCGTGTTGGCGAAGGCGCGGCGATCGCCGGCGTCTTCACCCGGTCGGACACGGCGGCAGCCCCGGTGATCTGGTGCCGTGAGGCACTTGCCGCGAGGCCGGCAGATGCACGCGCCATTCTTGTCAATGCCGGCAACGCGAACGCCTTTACCGGATCGGGCGGCATGGACGCTGTCGAGGAAAGTTGTCGTGGCATGGCGTCACGTCTTGGCTGCGATTCGGGGCAGGTGCTGATGGCCTCTACCGGCGTCATTGGCGAGCCTCTGGACGTGCCGGTTCTGGCGGCACAATTCGATGATCTTGCCAACGGCACAGCGGGCTGGCACGACGCGGCGCGCGCCATCATGACAACCGACACCTTCGCCAAGGGGGCCTGCGCCAGCGTCATGATCAATGGCGTTCAGGTCAGGATCGCCGGCATTGCCAAAGGGTCCGGTATGATCGCGCCCGACATGGCGACGATGCTTGGCTTCATCGCCACCGACGCGGCGGTGCCGCACCATGTTCTGGCGGACCTTCTGGCCGGCGCGACACAACGTAGCTTCAACGCCATCACCGTCGACAGCGACAGCTCGACCAATGACAGCGTGATGCTGATTGCCACCGGCGCCGCGTCGCATCAGCCTGTCAGCAGCGCCGATGATCCAAGGCTTGATGACTTCCGCGCCGGCCTCGATGCGGTGATGCAGGATCTGGCGCAGCAGATTGTCCGCGATGGCGAGGGGGCGTCGAAATTCATCACCATCAGCGTGTCCGGTGCGGCAGATGACAACATGGCGCGCCTGATTGGCATGTCCATCGCCAATTCGCCGCTGGTCAAGACGGCGATTGCCGGCGAGGACGCCAATTGGGGGCGGATCGTGATGGCGGTCGGCAAGGCTGGCGCCGGGCTGGACCAGTCACGGATCGGCGTGGCGATCGGCGGCATCAGGATCGCCGCCGACGGGGCGCGGGTCGAGGGTTATGACGAAGCACCGGTCGCCTCGCACATGCAGGGCGATATGATCGACATCGAGGTCAGCGTTGGATCCGGTGTCGGCGCGGCGCGGGTCTGGACCTGCGATTTGACCCATGGCTACATCACAATCAATGCCGATTACAGAAGCTGAGACGATGCGCAAGGCTGCCAACACCGACGCGGCACGTCAGGTCGTCCTTGTCAGTGCGGCGGCGCTGGTCGATGCAGACGGGCGGGTTTTGCTGGCACGTCGGCCCGCTGGCAAGTCAATGGCCGGGTTATGGGAATTTCCCGGCGGCAAGATCGAGCCCGGTGAGACGCCCGAGGCGGCGCTGATCCGCGAACTTGACGAAGAGCTTGGCATCGACACCGCTGAATCCTGCCTTGCGCCGTTGAGTTTCGCCAGCCATGCCTATGATGATTTCCACCTTCTGATGCTGGTCTATGTGTGCCGCAAATGGAAGGGCACGCCGCGCCAGCTTGAAGGCAATGAGCTTGCCTGGGTGCGACCGGCGCGGCTTCGCGACTATGACATGCCGGCAGCCGACCTGCCGCTGATCCCGGTGCTTCAGGATTTGCTGATGTAGCCTCCCAGACCCCGGGTCACGCCTCGGGGTCCTGTTCGGGCGTGCCAAGCTCATCGGCAAGCCGGTGCGCCGCGCTGCCGGGGCGAAGTGGCGTCTGCTGGCTTTCATGCGGAGCCCATCCGGTCAACGTGATGATCTCGAAACTGGCCGGTATGCGGCCATCCGGCGCGGCAAAGCGCTGCTGATAGATTTCCGCCGCGCGAAGAAAAAGCTGGCGCTGGCCGGGCGTCCGGCTGCGTGCCAGAAGCGCGTTCTGCTCGCCCATCCCGCGCAGATCGGCCAGCAGCCGGAACATGTCGGGATAGGTGATGGTCAGCCTGTCGGAATCGGCCACCGGCAGCGCCAACCCGGCCCGGCCAAGCAGCCCGCCGACATCACGGATATCGGCCATCGGCACTGTCCGCGGACTGGCTCCGCCGAATAATTCCTGTTCGGCCTCGAGAAGCGAGCCACGCAACTCTGTCAGCGTTGTGCCGCCAAGAAGGCTGACAAGGCACAGGCCATCCGGTTTCAGCAGCCGCCGGATCTGCGCCATGACGCCCGGCAGATCATCAATCCAGTGCAGAAGAAGGCAGGAAAAGACGGCATCGAAACTGCCGGCGGCAAAGGGCAGGCTGTCATATTCGACGGCCAGTGCCGGACCGGCGGTGCCGGCCATGGCGGCAAATTCCGGGGCCGGGTCGGCCTGGATCACCCGACCGACCTTGCCGGTCGCCGCGAACTCGCGCGTCAGCATGCCGTCATGGCATCCAAAATCGAGACACAGCGGAAAATCACGCCGCATCAGCGCCAGCCTGTCGGCCATCCGCAACACCGCCTCGCGCTTCAGAAATTCAAACCCGGCAAAGCCAGGCGCGGCGCGGGCACGGTTCCGGCGCTGGGCAGCGCTGTCGAAAAAACGCGGGATGGACGGGGCCTCGTTCATGATGCGCGCACCATCACCGATGGCGGGCCTTCAGGGCAAGCAAAAACACAGCTCACAACAACCCCTGCAGCCGAAAAATCACGGGCCCTTAGGGATATATTAACCGAGGTGTGTCTAGGCTGGAGGTGTCTAGGCTGGAGATATTATGGACCGGATCCGGATCAGGCCGGCGGCCTTCACCGCCGCCGCGGGGCGGCTGGCAACCCTGTTGCTGCCGCATCAATGCGTCCTGTGCCGGCAATTTGCCGACACGACGGGCCTGTGCGCCACATGCTGGGACGGGCTGACACCGATTGCCGCGCCGCTCTGCGCGCGCTGCGGCCTGCCGCTTGGCCACACGCTTGCCGACCCGCTATGCGCCGGTTGCTGGACGAAGCCGCCACCACTGGCCGCCATCCGGGCCTGTTTCCACTATGCGGACAGCGCGCGCGAGCTGATCCTGCATTACAAGCATGGCGACGGGTTGCAACTGACGCCGCTTCTGGCTCGACTTGGCGCGCGGCTTTTCATCGAACTTGGCAGCCCGGAGACGCTGGTCATCCCGGTACCGCTTCATCGGCGGCGCTATTTCCGACGACGCTACAATCAGGCGGCGGAATGGGCGCGTCATCTCTGCCGCTATACCGCGCAGGGTGTCTTCGCCCCGGACATGCTGACCCGGCGGCGGGCGACGCGAAGCCAGGGCGGGCTGAGCCGGCATCAGCGAAAGCGCAATATCGCCGGCGCCTTTGCCGTACCGCCGCCCACGATTCCGCGCCTTGAAGGAAGACCGGTTCTGATGATCGATGATGTGCTGACGACCGGCGCCACCCTTCATGAAGCGGCGCGACGTCTAACAGCCGCCGGCAGCGGGCCTGTCTCGGCGTTGGTGCTGGCGCGGGTCACACGACCCTCCCACGCCTAAATGTCCCCACGCTTGATTTTCGAGACCAGTCGGCGGATATAAACGCTGGAAAATGCTTATGTGATGAAAGCGGACGTTGAAATGCCAAAGGTCGAAATCTACACCGGAATGATGTGCGGCTACTGCTCGCGGGCGCTGCGCCTGCTGGACAGCAAGGACGTTGTCTACAAGCAGATTGACGTCTCGATGAGCTCGAATCTTCGCGCCGAAATGCGCGCGCGCGCCAGCGGCCGCACCTCGGTGCCGCAGATCTTCATCGACGGCACGCATGTTGGCGGATGCCAGGAACTATACGCCCTCGAGGGGGCCGGCAAACTCGACGCTATGTTGGCGGCATGACAGGCGATCAGGCGGTGCAGCTTCGGGTCGCGGCGCTGCAATATTGCGCCGCCGGCACGGCGCAGGAAACGCTGGCACGGCTGATCCCGATGATCGACAGCGCCGCCGGAGCCGGTGCCGGATTGATTTGTCTTCCCGAGGCCGCCACCTTTCTTGCCGCCTCGCGCGAGGCGCTGCAGACCGAGGCCGAATGGGAGGATGACAGCCGCTCGCTGACGAAGCTGGCGGACATTGCCGCGAAGCATGCCGTCGATCTTCTTGTCGGGTCCATATTCGTCCGCCGGCGGCTGGATTCGCGGATTGTGAACCGCGCGGTGATGATCGGTGGTGACGGCGGCATCCGCGCCACCTATGACAAGATCCACATGTTCGATGCCGATGTCGGCGACGGGCGGCGCTATCGTGAATCGGATCATTTTGCCGCCGGCAACAGGCTGGTCCTTACCGAAAGCGGTGGTGTCAGCCTCGGCCTGACAATCTGCTATGATGTCCGCTTTCCCCATCTCTATCGCGCCCTTGGCAAGGCGGGCGCCAGTGTCATCACCGTACCGGCCGCCTTTACCTTTCCCAGCGGCAGGGCGCATTGGCATGTGCTGTTGCGGGCCCGCGCCATCGAAACGGGAAGCTTCATCATCGCGCCGGCGCAATGCGGAATCCACGCCGATGGCCGGCGCACCTACGGCCATGCCATGATCATCTCACCATGGGGCGATATCCTTGCCGAGGTGCCGACCGATGATGACAACGCCGCCGCCGGTGGCAATGACGGCATTATCCATGCCGATCTCGATATCACCAGTGTGGACAGGGCACGAAACGCCATCCCGTCCTTGCAGACGGATGCTGATTTCAGGTGAATTGGGTGGTGTCAGTGATGGTGGGGCGGCCGATCAGCCGTCGCCCATCGCCAGATATTTCTCAGCCCGGTCGGCGATCAGCGCGTCGCGATCCATCTCCTGAAGCTCACGAAGCTGCGTGAAACAGGTATCACCAAGGCTGGCAATCGCCGCTGTCTGGTCGCGATGCGCGCCGCCAAGCGGTTCCGGAACGATGGCGTCGATCACCCCAAGATCTTTCATATGCGAAGAGGTAATCCGCAACGCCTCGGCGGCCTCCTTGGCATGGTCACTGCTGCGCCACAGGATCGAGGCGCATCCCTCGGGCGAAATCACCGAATAGATGGCATGTTCGAACATGACGACGCGGTTGCCTGTTGCCAGCGCGATAGCGCCGCCGGAGCCACCCTCGCCGATAATGCTTGCCACCATCGGGGTCGGCAGGCGCAGACAGGCACGGATGGCGGTGGCGATGGCCTCGGCCTGGCCACGTTCCTCGGCGCCGCGCCCGGGATAGGCGCCAGCCGTATCGACAAAGCTCAACACCGGCAGTCCGAACCGTCCGGCAAGCTCCATCAGGCGCGAGGCCTTGCGGTATCCCTCGGGGCGCGCCATGCCGAAATTGCGCTTGATGCGTTCCTCGGTACTGCTTCCCTTTTCCGTGCCCATAACCATCACCGCCTGACCACGGAAGCGCGCCATGCCACCGATCACAGCATAATCCTCGGCATAATTGCGGTCGCCAGACAAAGGCGTAAAATCCTCGAACAACTGGTTGATGATGGCGCTGACCCGCGGACGCTCGGGATGGCGTGCCACCTGCACCTTTTCCCATGGGCCGAGCTTTTCATAGGTCTGTTTCAGCTCGCGCTCGATACGGGTCTGCAGCTTGCCAATCTCGTCGGCAATGTTGATGCTGCCGTCCGAGCTCATATGGCGCAGCTCCTCGACCTTGCCCTCAAGGGCGGCTATCGGCTTTTCGAAATCCAGAAAATGGCGCATGACGTCCTGTAGAATGTTGTCGCGTTTCGTACCCGATTCTCGGCTGTACGGCACTCGGGATGTATAACGCAAATGGCAGTTTAATCCTGTTGATTCATGTTCGCAAGCGGATGCGCCGACGCGACCAGCCCGGCCAGCCTTTCGGGACGCGTCGCCGTGTAAATCTGTGTTGTCGAAATATCGGCATGGCCAAGCAGCGTCTGCAAGCCGCGAAGGTCAGCGCCGCGATTGAGCATATGCGTGGCAAAGCTGTGCCGCACGACATGCGGGCTGACCCGGGCCGGGTCCAGCCCGGCCTTTCCGGCAAGCCCCTTCAACGCGGCGGCAAATTGCTGGCGCGAAAGATGCGTGTCGCCATGCGGAAACAAAAAGGGTGATGTCACATAGGCCGCCTTGGCATCACGCTCTTCCAGCCATGCCGCGATGGCGGCGCGCGCCGGTGAGCCAAGCGCCACCAGACGTTCGCGTCCCCCCTTGCCGGTCACGATGATTGTCGCCAGATCACGCCGGAACTGGTCGACCGGAAGCGACACCAGCTCGGAGACCCGCAGACCCGTGGCGTAGAGAAGTTCGAGCATGGCGGTCATCCGCCGCGCCTGCGCCGGGCGTGGCAGGTCACGCGCGCCGGTGATCAGCGCCGCCATTTCCCGCTCTGACAGACTTTTCGGAAGGGCAGACGGTTGCTTTGGGCTGTCGATCCAGCGGCAGGGATTGTCGGTGCGGACCCCCTCCTCGACAAGCCAGCCCATGAGCTGACGCAGCGCGCTGAGCCGGCGCGCCACCGAGCGCGCCACAAGACCGCCTGCATGCCACACACGAAGAAGATCACGCAAATCATCAGCCGAGCAGGTCTCGAAACCAGTGCCACGCGCGGCCAGAACATCGAAACTCGCGGTGAGGTCGCGCCGATAGGCGGCAAGACTGTTGCGGGCAAGGCCACGATCAGCGGCCATCGCCTGCAAAAATTCGGTGATAACGCGTTCGGGCGCGGGGTGGTTAGAGGTTGCTGTCATTGCTCTGCTGTGCTGTTGCAGGGGCGGTACCGGATGTCGGTGTCAGAGTCTCCTCCGCATCGCCGTTCTGCGCACTGGTATCCTGCACGTTACTATACTGGCCACTCCCTGCTCCAGACACGTCACCGGTCGTTTTCAAAACGGTGCCGGCATCAGATCCGTCATCCGTGTTGGAGGCAGTAACGGACGGCAGGTCAACCGCCTGTGAATGCGCGGCGGCCAGAAGGTGCGCCGCCACTACATCACGACGGAACCGGCGCGCCGCGCCTGGCTGATCAACCGCATCCAACGACGCGGCAATCCGCGCGGCATCCGCCGGGTTCATCTCGGCAAGATCGTGCGTACCGACAGCCCGATGCGCCAGCAAGATGGTTTCCGCCACCCGGCCCTCGGCAGCCGCCTCGTCAAGTGCCTGCATGATGATTGGCGAGGCTGACAGGAATGTCTCGGTTCTGATTGCATCAGGCGATGCAGCGACAAGCCAGGACATCGCCTCGCCGGGTTCCATGGCCGCCATCCCGTCACCGGATACGGCAAGCGGCAGCAGGCTGTATTTACCAAGTATCGCCAGTGAAGTCATGTCGACGCGGCCCGTCTGCGCCATCTCCAGCAGATCACGCGCCGCGCTGGCCTCACCACCGGACAGGGTGGCTGGCATGTCGGTGCTGTCACCCACGCCGATCAGCATTGCAAGCTTTGTGCGAAGAACATCGTCATTGCCGGCAAGCAGCGCCTTGGCATCTGAAAATTCCAGCGCCTCACGGCCAAGATCGGCATAGAGCGGCGCCATCATCCGACCGACGCCATCAGCAATATCAACATCCATCGCCGCAGCTATGAAGGGCAGGCGTTCAGCCGATTTTTCAGCATCAAGCGCGCGCCAGACAAGGGCCCGTGTCAGTGCCGAAGGCTGGCTCTGGTGGCGGGCAAGTGCCAGCCGTGGGGGATCAGTCTCAACGGTAACACTGCGCCACAATTTTGCGGCGCGTTCATGGTCGATCAACCCGTGGTCCAGCGCCCGCCAGGTCGCCACAAGACGCGCATTCGGATCGAGATAGCGAAGCCCTACCGCCGTTTGAATCGAGCTTTCAGGAAGCGCCTCGAGACCGGCGATATCGATGTCATGATGCGCGGCCTCCATCAGCACTATATGAAGCTGTTCGACAAGCGCCGGGTCGATCGGCCCGGGATCGGTGCCGTTCAGAAGCTTGCCGACAAGGCCGGCAAATGCCAGATCATCCTCGCCCATGGCGAGCAGGATGTCGGCGGCGAACTGTGCCCCGGCGATGTCGCCCTTATGGACCGCGGTGCAGATCACCTTCGCCTTGTGCCAGAACGGCTCGAACGTGCGGCCAACCTGATACATGACATTGCGGCAGGCATCGGCGTCGCGACGCGACATCAGCTGTGTTTCAACGAGCCATTGTTTCCATCCAAGCCACGGCGCCTCATTGGGAAGCTGGTCGACCATAACCGCCAGATCTTCCGAACGGCCAGCGGCGGCAAGCCAGTCAAGGCGCGCGGACAAGAGGTTCTGGTCGGTCCCGCTTGCCCCATCCGGCCGAACCGCGCGGCGGGCCACCACATCGCTGGCAAGCCGTGAAAGGGTCGGCGACGACCCGATGACGGCGTCACTGTCCAGCAGCATGCCGGCGCGGTCAACCGACGTGCCGTTCCAGATTGTTACTGTCAGATTACTGTCATTACCGGGCGCCGGATCAATCCCGATATCGGCGACGCCAAAGCTTGGCGCGTCGGCCTTCTTTAGGCTGGCACCGCCAGAAGGGGATGTTATGGCCCCTGTCGTGGCCCCTGTCGTGGCCCCTGTCGTGACCTCTGTCGTGACCCCTGTCGTGACCCCTGTGGTGCTCGGCACCGTGGCGGGAGCGACTTCCAGGGCATCGGTGGCGTTGTCGGCCACCGGCGACACAGCGATCGTTACGGCCGCGGTGCGAGATGCGTTGTCACTCGTGTCGACCGTGCCTTGTATGGTGGATCCTGAGGCATCCGTGCCAACATCATTGGACCAGAAATCGTTCGAGTTATCTGCATCACCTGAGATGGCCTTGATCGCCTCGTCGATCGAGGTAATGCTCGGCACCGCCTCGGCGCTTTCATTGTCCTGAACCGTCGCCAGAAGATCGACCTGATCCGGTGTCTGGCTGGCTGGCTGGGTAACCGGAAATTGCTGCGCAGCGGCATCACCGCTGACCAGTGCGCCACCAAAAAGCATCAAGCTGGCCAATAGCAGGCCACCATACGAGGCGCGCATATCAGTTGGGAAGCTGGTCATTCGGGACTACCTTGTTCACGGCAACCGTCGGAGCCGGGATTTTCCACGCTGACAGCGCAAAAAGTCCGGCGCCAACAAGACCGGCAATAACAATCAAAATAATTCCAACACGATTCATGTCCGCTCCGCCATCCTGGTTGCGATCCTGCCCCGCGATCCTGCCCCGCGATCCTCACCATAAGGCGCGGTGCATCCTCAGACCGACAATCCGGTCACTTTCCAGATAAATGGGTGTCTATGGCAAGAATATGTCTGCAATACGGCACCATCACCGGCGCGAGGGTCAAGTTGGAGGTCCAACCGGCACACCGGCAGTCCCCGATATACAACTCTTGTGTCATTCGGGCTCTTGCAGAATTGCGACCACGCACCAAGTGAGGCACAATACCCACCGCTATGCTGACCAGAGCCCCCATGCCAGACATCATCACCCTGAAAGAGGCCATCAACAGGCCAATCGCGCTCGTCGGCATGATGGGCAGCGGCAAGTCGCTTGTCGGGCGGCGCCTGGCGCAACGGCTTGATCTTCCCTTCATCGACAGCGACACCAAGGTCGAGGCGGCGGCAGGCATCACCATCAGCGAAATCTTCGACCTTGCCGGCGAGGACAGGTTCCGCGCCCTCGAGAGAAACGCCATCAGCACCGCCGCCGATGCCGGCCCATCGGTGCTGTCAACCGGCGGCGGGTCGATCTGCACGCCTGCAACGGCGCAGCTTCTCTGCGACAGGACCATCGTTGTCTGGCTGCAGGCAAGACCGGAAACATTGTTGTCGCGGATCGGGTCGATCAGCAGCCGGCCCCTGCTGCACACGGATGACCCTTTGGCGACGCTTCGTGACCTTGCCGAGCGGCGCGCGCCGGACTATGGAAAGGCGCATATCACCGTCACCACCGACCAGCTTTCAGCCGCCGCCACCGTGGCCGAGGTGATGCGCGCCCTTGACAGTCATCTTGCGGTTAAATAGGTCGTTGTCATTATGACAGACAGTTCCACCCTGACCGTCGGGCTCGACGATCGCGCCTATGACATCACCGTCGGTCGCGACCTGATCGGGCATGTCGACGAGATCGCCGGCGCACAGCTTGCCGACCGCCATGCCGTGATCATCGCCGACGCTGCGGTCGCGCCGCATCATCTGGCGCCACTTGAGGCCGCCTGCGAGCGCGTCTGCCGCCGTGTTGACAGCGTGACTGTTGCCTCTGGTGAGGCCAGCAAGAGCATGGCCGTTCTGGCCAGCCTTCTTGAAGATATTCTTGCGATTGGCGTCGATCGCGATGTCGTTCTTGTCGCGCTTGGCGGCGGTGTCATCGGCGATCTTGCCGGCTTCGCCGCGGCAAGCCTGCTTCGCGGTGTCGACTTCATTCAGGTGCCTACAACCTTACTGGCGCAGGTCGACAGTTCGGTCGGCGGCAAGACAGGTGTCAATGCCATGGCCGGCAAGAATCTGATTGGTGCCTTTCACCAGCCGCGCGCCGTCCTTGTCGATATCGACACACTGGCAACGCTGCCAGCGCGGGAATTGCGTGCCGGCTACGCCGAAGTGATCAAATACGGGCTTCTTGGTGATGCCGCGTTCTTTGAATGGCTGGAGGCGCATGGTGGCGAGGTTCTGGACCGCGACGAGGCGGCGCTTCGCCATGCCATCATCACCTCCTGCACCGCGAAGGCACGAATTGTCGAGATGGATGAACGCGAGTTCGGGCGTCGGGCGCTGTTGAATCTCGGCCATACATTCGCCCATGCCTTAGAATCGGTCTGCGGCTATGACGGACGACTTCTTCATGGCGAGGCGGTTGCTGTCGGCATGGCGCTGGCCTACCGGCTGGCTGGCGAGATGGGGCTGTGCACGGGCCAGGATGGTGGCCGCGCCGCCGCGCATATTGCCGCCAGCGGCCTGTCGACACGGCTTGCCGAAATTCCGTCCGCCACCGCCGCTACGCCAGCCCTGATCGACATCATGCGGCGTGACAAGAAGGTGCGGAATGGCCGTATGCGCTTTGTGTTGCCGCGCGCCATCGGCGACAGCTTTGTCTGTGACGAGGTGCCTGAAGACATACTCACACAGGTTCTGGATGCAAGCCGATGACAGGCGATCTTCTTTGGCTCATTGCCATTATCCTGCTGCTGATCTTTGCCTCGGCCTTCTTCTCCAGCGCCGAAACGGCACTGACCGCGGCCTCGGACGCCCGCATGCGCCAGTTGGCCAGCAAGGGCAACCGGCGCGCCATGCTTGTCGAACGGCTCCGCAATGACCGCGAGGGGCTCATCGGCTCGATCCTGATCGGTAACAACGCGGTGAATGTCATCGCCTCGGCACTGGCGACTTCGGTTTTCATCTCGATCCTTGATGATGGCGGCGTACTCTGGGCAACAATTACCATGACCGTGATTCTGGTGGTGTTCGCCGAGGTCATGCCGAAGACCTACGCGCTGAACCATTCAAACAAATACGCGCTGCTGATCGCGCCGGCGGTCCGGCTTGTCGTTGTCGTGCTGAGCCCGCTGTCGATCGCGCTGCGGATGCTGGCCAACAGCCTGATCAGAAAACGGCAGACAGATGAGAACGAACGCGAGGAAGAGCTTCGCGGGATGATCGAGCTTCATGGCGCCGAGGGTGACGGCGACAGCCGCGAGACACAGGCCATGCTGTCATCGGTTCTCGATCTGAATGAAATCAGCGTCGAACAGATCATGACCCACCGTGCCGGGGTGAAGATGATCGATGCCGACAGCGACCTTGATTCACTGCTTGGCGAGGTGTTGGCCTCGCCGCATACCCGTCATCCTGTCTATTCCGGCAACCCGGACAATATTATCGGCGTCCTCCACGTCAAGGACCTGCTTCGCGCGATCGGCCGACGGGGTGCAGATGAGGCGCCGCAGGGTGACGGCCTCGGGCTGTTGCAGAATATTGTCAGCGAGCCCTATTTCGTGCCCGAGACAACATTGCTGTTTGACCAGCTGCAATCCTTTCGCACACGTCGTGAGCATTTCGCCGTTGTCGTCGATGAATATGGCGACCTGCAGGGAATCGTGACACTTGAGGATATCCTCGAGGAGATTGTCGGCGACATCGATGACGAGCATGACATCGACCTTGCCGGCCTGACAGCACAACCGGACGGGTCGTGGATTGTGGATGGCGCGGTGACGATCCGCGACCTCAACCGGGCGCTTGCATGGCAGCTTCCGGACGAGGATGCCTCGACGATCGCCGGCCTTGTTCTCTATGAGAGCCGCGCAATCCCGCGACCTGGTCAGGAATTCCGCTTTCACAACATCCGTTTCAGAATTCTGAAACGTGACGGTAACAAGGTGACAAGCCTGCGACTCTGGAGCACCCGAAATGCATAACCCAGTCACACCTTACGGCGATGAACATACAGTCGCGCTCAGCCCGGCCGCCCCGCGCGAGGAGGTTCATAACCGCCGCATCAGCTGTAACGGCTTTGTGCGCGAAGACGGGCAATATGACATCGAGGCCGAGATCACCGACAACAAGACCTACAGTTTCCCGTCGGATTTCCGCGGCGAGGTGACGCCGGATCAATTCGTGCACCATATGAAGGTGCGGGTGACAATCGACAGGTCAATGACGGTAACCGCCGCCGAGGCGATCACCATTTCAGGGCCCTATGCAATCTGCCCGACAGCAAATGATGTCTTCCAGCATCTTGTCGGGCTGACAATCGGGCCGGGCTGGCGCCGCCGGGTTACGGCAGCCATTGGCGGGCGGCATGGCTGCACGCATATCAGCGAATTGATGGGTACGGTCGGCACCATCGCCTTTCAGACGCGCTATGGCGAGGATGCCCGCCGGGCACGCGTCCCGGTCGGCAGCAGCGGTCTGGAAACAGCGCGGGCACGCGGTGACGCGCGCGGCAGCGCGCTGGCCAATTCCTGCGTTGCCTATGCCATCGACGAGTGAAATCAGGCTGACAGATCAAGCTGCAGCGCGTGAACGCTGCTGGCCAGCTCGTCAGCAAGGATGCCATTCACCATACGGTGGCATTCAACACGGCTCTTGCCGGCGAATATGTCGGCGCGGATCATGACCTCAAAATGTGTTTCGCCGCCCTCGCGCCAGCCAGAATGGCCGGCATGTTTGTGGCTGACATCAAGAACCTCGATCTCGCGCGGTAAAAGCGCCTGTCCGAGTTTTCCGGCTATGGTGTCTGCCATTGTCATGTGCTATCTCCTGCCGCGGGGGTTAAGGTTGCCAGCCAGCGGCATGGCTTTATGATGGAACAGGCTATGAGACGCCCCTCCAGACCAGAGGTCAAGATCCCCGGCAATGCCGAGACCGACCAGCAGACCGACCGGCAGACCGACCAGCAAGCCGCAGGGTCGATGCGGCTGTGCGAGGCTGAGGGATGTATGGCCGAGGCGCATTATCCTGCGCCAAAGTCGCGCGACGCGCTGCGCGATTATATATGGTTCTGCCTTGAGCATGTCCGTGCCTACAATAAATCATGGAACTATTATGAAGGGTTGCAGGGCGCTGCGCTGGAAGCGGAAATCCGGCGCGCCACGACCTGGGAGCGGCCAAGCTGGAAGTTTGCCACCGGCAAGCCCGCCGAAGAGATGTTCGACGATCCGATGGGGCTGTTCGATTTCGAGAATCGCGGCGCCGCCACGCCAGGCGGACGACAGATCAGCCCGGAAGAAAGGCGCGCCTGGAAAACCCTGCGGATGGAGCCTGTGGGTGATCTCGCCCAAGTGAAGGCACAATACAAGCAACTGGCAAAAGAACATCATCCCGACATTAATGGGGGTGACGCCGGGGCCGAGGAACGTCTAAAAGATATCAATCTCGCATATGATTTGATCCGCAAATCATTGCAAAGCGCCGCTGAACAAACCATTTCCTGACCTAGACGCCACGCTGGAGGCGTGTTTTCGGAGACCAGACTGCTATGCCCAATGACCAGACAATGACCAGAATGAGCGCCCATACGCTGGCCGCGCCGGACACGGAAATAGATGTTCGCAGCGCGTTCGGGCTGGATGTTGACATGAAGGTGCCTGCCTTTTCCGAAGGTTCGGAATATGTACCGGCGCGCGACGAGGCATATCAGTTCGACCATGACACCACACTGGCCATTCTTGCCGGCTTTGCGCATAACCGGCGGGTGATGATCCAGGGCTATCATGGCACCGGCAAATCAACACATATCGAACAGGTTGCGGCGCGACTGAACTGGCCCTGCATCCGGGTCAATCTCGACAGCCATATCAGCCGGATCGACCTGATCGGCAAGGATGCCATCGTGCTTCGCGATGGCAAGCAGGTGACCGAATTCCGCGAGGGAATCCTTCCCTGGGCATTGCAGAATCAGGTGGCGATCGTCTTTGATGAATATGATGCCGGCCGCGCCGATGTGATGTTCGTGATCCAGCGTGTTCTGGAAGTCGATGGCAAGCTGACACTTCTTGACACCAACCGGGTGATCCATCCAAATCTCAGCTTCCGCCTTTTCGCCACCGCCAACACGGTCGGGCTTGGCGACACCACGGGCCTCTATCACGGCACGCAGCAGATCAACCAGGGCCAGATGGACCGCTGGTCGATCGTCACGACGCTGAATTATCTGCCACATGATGACGAGGTCAATATCGTTGCGGCGAAGCTGACATCCTATGACAATGCTGAGGGGCGCGAGACACTGGCCAATATGGTGCGGATGGCGGACCTGACACGAAGCGGCTTCATGTCGGGTGACCTGTCGACGGTGATGTCGCCGCGTACTGTCATCACCTGGGCCGAGAACACGTTGATTTTCAATGATATGACATTGGCCTTCCGGATGAGTTTCCTGAACAAATGCGACGAGGTCGAACGCCCTACCGTGGCCGAATATTACCAGCGCTGCTTTGGCATCGACCTGCCGGAAGCGCCGGTCCGCCAGGCAACCGCCGGCTAGGCACGCCCGATGGCGAACGATGACGCGAATCAGCAATTCCTGAAATCGACAGCCGCCGCGATGCGCGCGGTGGCCGGCGGCGTTGACCATCAGGTCAGCTATGCCGGCACCGACACGCATGTTGGCAAGGCGGAAGTGCGGCTTCCGGCATTGCCGCCACGCGCCACCGGCCAGCAACGTGCCAGTCTTCGCGGCGCCGCCGACGGTGCGGCACTGTGGCTTGCCCACCATGATGATGCGACCCATCGCAAGCTGTGTCCCAGCCTTGATGGCGCGCGGGCGATTTTCGAATCCGCCGAACGGGCCCGTGTCGAGGCCATCGGCGCCCGCGACCTGAAAGGTGTTGGCGACAATCTGGAAGCGGCGCTGAACCAGCGCTATGAAAGCCGCCAGATCGAGGCACCTGGGCAAGCCGATGAGGCCGGCATTGCCGAAGTGGTGCGGCTGATGCTCCGCGAAAAACTGACCGGCGCGCCGCCACCACAAAACCTGTCGATGGTGATGGATCTGTGGCGGCCCTGGGTCGAAAGCCGTGCCGGTGAGTTGTTTTCCGAACTAGATGACTCGCTGCAGGATCAAGCCCGTTTCGCCGAGATATCGCGCCGCCTGATCGGGGCGCTTGAAACCGATCTCGGTGACTCGGCATCCGATCAGGATGATTCCGACGAAGATGGCGATGATTCAGAAGACAATGGCGATCAGCAGAATGAAGATGGCGGCGAGCAGTCCGCCGTTGGCGAGGACCAGTCCGAAGGCGAAGACGGCCAGAGCATGGAAGATGCCGGCGATGGTGGCGCCTCCGAGGATGGCGACATGGTCGAGGCCGATGGTGCCGAGGACGGCATGTCTGACGGAGACTCGCCACATTCGGATATGCAGGGGAACAATCAGGACCGTGGCCCGAGCCGGGATGCCTACCGCGTCTTTGAAACCCGCTTTGACGAGATTATCGCCGCCGCCGATTTGTGCGACCCCGAAGAGCTGGACAGGCTGCGCATGATGCTTGACCGGCATATGGAAAATGTCGCCTCGGTTGTCGGCAAGCTTGCCAACAGGTTGCAACGCAAGCTGATGGCGCACCAGAACCGGTCCTGGGACTTCGATCTTGAAGAGGGCATCCTTGATGCCGGCAAGCTTCACCGCGTGGTGACACAGCCGCTCAGCCCGCTATCCTACAAGATGGAGCAGGACACCAAATTCCGCGACACGGTGGTGACGCTGCTTCTCGACAATTCCGGATCCATGCGCGGTCGGCCAATCACCATCGCCGCGGTCACCGCCGACATCCTGGCGCGCACGCTTGAACGTTGCGGTGTCAAGGTCGAGATCCTCGGCTTCACGACACGCGCCTGGAAGGGCGGCCAGTCACGCGAGCTCTGGCAGCAGGCCGGCAAACCGGCGGCGCCCGGGCGGCTGAATGATCTTCGTCATATCATCTACAAGGGTGCCGACGCCCCCTGGAGGCGGGCCCGCAAATCGCTTGGCCTGATGCTGCGCGAGGGTATTCTGAAAGAGAATATCGATGGTGAGGCGCTTCTCTGGGCGCATGAACGCCTGCTGGCGCGCAATGAGGACAGACGCATCCTTCTTGTCATCTCCGACGGTGCGCCGGTCGATGATTCGACCCTGTCGGTGAATAGCGGCAGTTATCTGGAAAAACATCTTCGCGAGGTCATTGGTTATATCGAAACGCGCTCGCCGGTGGAACTTCTCGCCATCGGGATCGGCCATGACGTGACCCGTTATTATCACCGCGCGGTGACTATCACCGATGTCGACCAGCTTGGCGGAGCGGTTGTCGGCCAACTGACCGATCTGTTCGATGAGGATGCCAACCAGCGCCAGCGCCGGGTCGCTTGACCCCGGATCGCACAAGCACCGGCTCAACCCACGAAACGCCTGCCGCATAAAAAAAGCCCCGCCGGCAGACGGGGCCTTCAAAACTGTCTTGCTCAGACCAGCTGACGGGACCCTCAGCTGGCACCCTGGGCGGCCATGATCTCGCGCTTCAGTTGGCGCGCCTCATCGGCAAGCTCTGCGTTGCGGGCCTGCATCAGAAAAGCATCGAGACCACCATGCTTTTCGATGGTCCGCATGGCGCTTGTCGACAGCCGGAGGCTGACACGGCGGCCAAGAGCCTCGCTCTGCATCGTTGCCTGCTGCAGATTTGGAAGGAAACGCCGACGCGTTCTGTTGTTCGCGTGACTGACATTGTTGCCTGACATCACGGTCTTGCCAGTGATCTGACAGCGCTTGGCCATATTTCGGCTCCCATCTTTCGAAACATCCACCGCGTCCGGCGCGGCAAGGCGACCGTCAAGGCCTGCCATGAATTACGATGGGTGGGTATAGGCCACGACCCCGTTCAGGTCAAGACCGAATCACCGCCCTGCCTGTGCCAGATCGGGGCTGATAAAATCCATTCGGCATTAACGGAATATTAGTTCTTTAGGATTATCATGAATTACCCGAAAGGATCATATTCATCTCCAGCGGCCATCCATTTGTGTCGCCGGGAAGGTTGTGACCGCCCGGAGCAACTACACGGCAACAACACTTGATGCATGGATGCGAATGATGCACGGACCTGAAACCTTCCTGCCCACCCCACGGCGCATGCCGCAGCCTAACCCTGCCTCCACCGGAAGGCGGCTGAAACGAAATGTCCGCATCGGCGACCGCCGCACGACAATCGTGCTGGAAGCATATGTATGGGACAGTATCGACAGCATGCTGCTGCGCGAGGCTGTTTCTCTCGACGATTTCTGCAACCGTGTCGAGGATACACGCCGGCAATCAAGCATGGCGTCATCGGCACGGCTTGTCGTGCTGATCTATTTCCGCCTTCTCGGCCAGATCAACAGCCCACCTTTTGTTGATGACGATCTGGACCAACTGCAGCAGGAAGGCCGGCTTCGGGCGCCTGGCCCCGCCGACCCGCCGATTCCGCTATTACCGTTTGCGCTCAGGCGCTTTGCGCAAGACGAAGCGCATGTTGCATAGCCTTGTCCGCATCCGGGATCTGGCCACGGGCGTCGGCGATGTCGGCAACACCGTCTGATGCCAGCAGCGCCGCCAGCTCGCGGATGACCCGTGCCGGCAATTCCGGACCTTCCAGTGCCAGCGCGGTATAAAGCTGCACAAGGCTGGCTCCGACGAGGATCTTGGCATAGGCCTGCCAGCCACTGGCAACGCCGCCGGCCCCCACCAGAACCGGTCCACCTGCCGGCAGCTGTCCGGCCATTTCGGCCAGCACGCGCGTTGCCATGGCGAACAGCGGTGCCCCTGACAGGCCGCCTGTCTCGTCGGCATGGTGGGAACGCAGCCCGTCTGGTCGCGCTATGGTGGTGTTTGTGGCAATCAGACCGGCAACCCCCTCATCCGCCGCCGTCGCGGCGATGGCCGCTATATCGGCCGAAGCCAGGTCGGGGGCAAGCTTGATGAAAAGCGGCCGCTCACAGTCGGCATCGGCAAGCCCGGCCCGGCCGGCGGCAATAAGCAGGCGCAGATTGTCGACTGTTTGCAGATCTCGAAGCCCAGGCGTGTTCGGCGAGGAAATATTCAGCGTGATGTAATCGCCATAGGCGGCAAGCCGCGCCACGGCAATGCGGTAATCCTCGGTCGGCGCGCTGCTGGTCTTGTTGGCCCCGACATTGATACCGATTATGCCGGGCTGTGCTGATTCGGGCCGTGCTGATTCGGGCCGTGCTAAATTAGCCTGTCGTCGTGCCAACTGCGCCGCCACCATCTCCATGCCGCGGCTGTTGAAGCCATAGCGGTTGATGACGGCACCATCGGCGGGAAGTCTGAAAACCCGCGGGCGGGGATTGCCGGGTTGCGGCCGCGGGGTAATGGTGCCGAGCTCGACATGGCTGAAACCAAGTTGCAGGGCGCCATCGGGGCAGGATGCATCCTTGTCGAACCCGGCAGCAAGACCCAGTGGATTGGCAAAATCGAGACCGGCGACACTGACCGGAAGAGATGGCAGGTCGGGAGTCGGACCAATATGATGGCGGAGTGTTGCCACCGCCGCGCGGTGCGCCGTCTCTGGCGGCAGCAGCCGCGCCATGCCGGCGGCGAGTCGCCAGATCAAGCCGCATCCCCATCATGTGCCTGAGCGGAGACCAGATCACGGGTCAGGTCGCCAGCAAGCGCACTGTTCATCAGCTCGATCGATTGCTCACGGCCATAAAGTGCGAAGAAGGATCCCATGCGGGGGCCTTCGGACTGGCCGAGAAGCACCTCATAGAGACATTGGAACCAGGAACGCAGATTCTCATAACCGGCCGCCTTGCCGGTGGCATAGACGGCGGACTGGATGGCTTCGGCGTCAGCATCGACAGGCAGCGCCGTGATGGCCTCGACAAGGGCCGCGATATGGCCTGCCTCCTCGTCGCCCGGCCGCCGATAGGTCTTATGCGGGCGCACCCGGTCCTGATAATAGGTGACGGCATAACCGATCATCCGGTCGAGTTCGGGATGCGTCTCGGCGCTGACACCCGGCGCATAGTCACTGACATAGTTCCAGACCACTTCGGGGGTTTCGGCAAGACATACCGAGGCAAGATTCAGCAGCAGCGTATAGCTGACCGGCAGGCTGTCGGTCGGTGGCGCCCCGGCATGGATATGCCAGGCCGGATTTTCCAGCAATTCGGCCGACGCCTGTGATACCACCTTGCCGCGATGCTGATAATATTCATCAACCGTCTTTGGGATCACGTCGAAATGCATCCGCTTGGCACGCCGCGGCTGGGCGTACATGAACAGAGACAGCGATTCCGGACTGCCATAGCTGAGCCACTCCTCTATGCTGAGGCCATTGCCCTTCGATTTGGAAATCTTCTCACCACGCGAATCAAGGAACAGCTCATAAGAAATTCCGGATGGCGGCGTACCACCCATCGCGCGGGTGATCTTCGAAGATTGCCGCACCGAGTCGATGAGATCCTTGCCAGCCATTTCGTAATCAACGCCGAGCACGAACCATCGCATCGCCCAATCAGCTTTCCATTGCAGCT
>CAJWDO010000002.1 GCA_913031555.1 uncultured Alphaproteobacteria bacterium
CATAGATCCGCTCGATCCCGCAGCAGCATTGTCCCGAATTATACATCGCCGCATCAACAAGGGTCGCCACCGCGGCATCCAGATCGGCATCTTCCATCACATAGCCGGGGTCCTTGCCACCAAGTTCGGTCCCGACGCCGGTGAAGGTTCCTGCCGCCGCACGTTCCATGGCGCGGCCACCGTCAACCGAACCGGTAAAATTGAGGAAATCAAACAGCCCGTCACCAATCAGTCTGGCCGTTGTTTCATGATCAAGGCAGATGTTCACGAACAGCGATTCCGGCACGCCGACATTGTGGAAAGCAGCGGCAAGACGGTCCCCGGCAAGCAGCGTCTGGGTGGCATGTTTCAGCACCACCGCATTACCCGCAATCAGCGCCGGCGCGATGGTGTTGATAGCCGTCAGATAAGGGTAGTTCCAGGGCGCAACAACAAACACTACACCATGCGGCAGGCGCCGTATGAACCGTCTGAAACTGTCATCCTCGCCAACCTCGATATCGGCCAATGTGGTAGCGGCAATCGACGCCATATGGCTGGCTCGCTCCTCAACCCCGCCAAACTCGCCGCCATAGCGCACCGGGCGCCCCATCATACGGGCCAGCTCGGGGACAATTTCGTCATTCACCGCGCCCAGCGCTTTGACACCGGCATTTACCAGCGCAACCCGTTCATCGAGCGGGCGCGCTGCCCACGCGGTCTGCGCCGCACGAGCAGCCTTGATGGTGGCCGTTGCAGCGGCGGCATCCATCGCCTGGCGCACAACCACAACAGCCCCGTCGATAGGTGAAATACAGCTTATCTCTGCCATGCTCAGCCTTCCTTCCGGTCAAGCGCGCTCGAACCCGCGCGCCACCTCGTAATCCGTCACAACGCGGTCGAATTCCTCGATTTCCCAGCTTGCTGCACGGGCGTAATGCCGGACAACAGCCTCACCAAATTCGGTGCGCAGCATCTTCGAGCGCAGCATCGCAGCTCGCGCCTCACGGAGCGTTGTCGGCAGCATCGCCGTGCGCCCGCGATAGACATCGCCCTTGGCTGCGGCTGGCAGGTCAAGACCCTCCTCAATGCCTGACAACCCGGCGGCAAGCTGTGCCGCCATCGCCAGATACGGGTTGAGATCAGAACCACCAATCCTGCATTCCACCCGCACCCCGGGCGTGCCGTCACCGCAGACACGAAACCCGGCAGTGCGGTTATCCACCGACCAGATTATCCGCGTCGGTGCGAACGTGCCCTTGGCAAACCGCTTGTAGCTGTTGATATAGGGCGCCAGAAAATAGGTCGTCTCGCCAGCATATTTCAGCAGCCCGGCCAGATATTGCTGCATGATTTTTGACATGCCGAGCGGGGCGTCCAAATCATAGAAGGCAGGCGCGCCGTCCTTCCACAGCGACTGGTGGATATGCGCTGCCGAACCAACCTTGTCATGATGCCATTTTGGAAGGAATGAAACAGCACGGCCCTGCTGCCAGCCGATTTCCTTGGCTGCATGCTTTGCGATGGTGTGGTGGTCGGCGGCCAGCATCACCTCGGCATATTTGATGTTCAGCTCTTCCTGCCCAGTCTCGGCCTCGCCCTTGGAATTCTCGACCGGAATGCCGGCTGACCGCAGATGATTGCGGAGCGGGCGCATGACATGCTCTTCCTTCGTCGTCTGCAGGATGTGATAATCCTCGTTATAGCCGCTGATCGGGGTAAGATCGGTGAATCCCGACTTGCGGATTTCCTCGAAGCTCTTCTCGAAGATGAAGAATTCCAGCTCGGTCGCCGTCATCGCCTCGAACCCCATCGCGGCCGCCCGCGCCACCTGTGCCTTCAGCAGGGCGCGCGGCGAATGCGGCACTTCTTCATGCGTGTGATGGTCCAGCACATCGCACAGCACCAGCGCCGTACCTTCAAGCCAGGGAACGCGGCGCAGGGTCGAAAGGTCGGGCTTCATGATGTAATCACCGTAGCCCGATTCCCATGACGTGGCCTCGTAACCGTCAGGCGTCGCCATTTCCAGGTCGGTCGCCAGCAGATAGTCGCAGCAATGCGTCTCTTCCCAGGCGCTCTCGACGAAATGCTCGGCATGAAAGCGTTTGCCGGCAAGCCGCCCCTGCATATCGACAAAACAGACAAGCACCGTATCGATCGTGCCTGCCCCGGTTTCCGATTTCAGATCTTCGAAAGAAATATGTCCCGCCATGGTCACTTTGAACCCCCTGTTGACAGCCGGATAAGCCAGACAGACAGACTAGCCGGTCAGAAGCGTGACGCCAGCCATTTTCGACCTGAATATGATGATATAGTTGGCTACACTGATCCTGATATCGATTCCCGTGACCTTTTCATTTTCTGCAAGCTGCGCCCGACATGCCTCAAATCGACCCTGATCGACTGTACCGTCTTGTGAACGACATCTATCTGGCGATGAAGGTGCCGGCGGACATGGCGGCGCATCTCGCGGACACGCTTGTGAAAGCCGATTTGTGGGGGCATTCCTCGCATGGTGTGATGCGGACCTTCTGGTATGGCGCGCGGATCGCCAGCGGTGCGACCCGGCTTGATACAACAACGAAGATCATCACCGATACCGGCCCGCTTGTCGCGCTTGATGGCGGTGACGGCATCGGCCAATGGGTCACCCAGCAGGCGGTCGATCTGGCGATTGAGCGGGCGCGGCGATTCGGCCTCGCTGCCATCAGCATTCGCAATTCCGGGCATTTCGGCACCGCCATGTATTTCACCCGCCAGCTGGCGATGCAGAACATGATCGGCTTTCTGGCGACAAATGCCAGCCCGGCAATCCCGCCGGCAGGTGGGCGCGAGAAACTGATTGGCAACAACCCACAGAGCTGGGCCGCACCAACCGGACTTGAAACACCCTACCTTCTCGATTTCGCGCATTCGGCGGTGGCGCGTGGCAAGATCTATCTGGCGCGCGAAAAGGGCGAGGCCATTCCCATCGGATGGGCGCTTGACGCCGATGGACAGCCGACAACCGACCCCGCCGCCGCCATAGCCGGAACATTGCTGCCAATGGCCGGGCACAAGGGCGCCGGCCTGTCAGCAATGATGGATGTGCTGTCAGGCCTGTTGTCGGGAAGCGAATATGGTGGCGGTGTCACCGGCCCCTATGTCGCCGACCAGCGAAGCGGCGCCGGTCATTTCCTCATGGCCATCGACATCGCCAGCCTGCGCCCGCTGGACGCATTCCTTGACGATATGCAGACAATGATAGCCAGCTGGAAGTCCAGCGAGCCGCAGGACGGTGTTGCCGGAATCATGTTCCCCGGCGAGCCGGAATATCGACATCAATGCGCCGCGCACACAACCGGAATCGCGTTGCCGGCCGATGTGGTCAGCGATCTTGTCTCGCAGGCCGCCAACCTCGGGATTGTCACTTCGACCAAGGATCTGGCCTTTTAGATGAAAGATCAGACGATCTGGCAGGCTTCGTCGAAATCAAGCCTTGCAGCCCGGCCATGAAGCTTTTCGCCGTCCCCATAACCGAGATTGATCAGAAAGTTGGAACGCCACGTCGTTCCTTCATAGAACAGCTCGTCAGCAACGGCGTTCTTGAAGCCAGACATCGGCCCGCAATCAAGTCCCATGCCGCGCGCCACGGTCATCAGGAATCCGGCCTGCAGCGAGCTGTTGCGAAGCGCCAGCTTCTCCACCGCCGGCTCGGGAAGCGATGCCTCCTTCGGCGGATTTTCCATATGCGGCGCCAGCCGCGGGTAATTCTCGAAAAACGCCATGTCATAGGCAATAATCGCTGTCACAGGGGCCGATTTTATCTTCTCGACATTGCCTGGCAGCGAGGCCTGAAGAAGCTTTTCCTTGCCCTCCGCCGAGGTCACGAAAGTGACCCGCATCGGGCAGGAATTCGACGCGGACGGGGCGAATTTCGCCACATCATAGAGCGCGCGAAGCTGATCTTCGCTGACCGGCTTGTCGGAAAAGAATTTATATGAGCGCGCCTCGGTGAAAAGCTGCTCGAGCGTCATGTCGTTGGCCATTGAAAACGTCCTTTTGGCTGTCGGCGGGCCGGATTTGCCGCATATGGTGGGTGGATTCTTTTTCGGGGATGTTCGGGGATGTTCATTGCCTGCACGCGGACGCGCTCAGGGCTTTTGAATGTCTTCGGGTGAAAGACTGCGATAGATTTTCAGCCGTTGCCACTGCTCTTCATTCATCAGATTGGCGTCGGCAAGCCGGTTCGTCAGGTTCCGGATCAACGCCCGCAATACCGGATCGGCATCGCCAAGCTTGCGCCGCATGGTCGAGGCATCGATGACATCGACCACGGCGTTGGTGGCCGTTACGGCGCGTAACGTGCGTTCGCGCTCCCCCATTCTCGAGGCCATTTCGCAAAAGAGTTCACCCTGTTTGAGAGGCTTGCGTACCATATTCAAAACAATTTTCATCACGCATACTCCTGGTAAACCGCCGGGTGAGCATAGCAGAAAGCCAACAATATCTGTCCCGGACTTCAACGGCTTCTACTTGGCATCTACTTTTCGGCAAAACAGCGCCGTATGTAAAGAGCCACCTGCAAGTCCGTGCTGCCATCGCGAGCCGCATTCCGGGTCGACAAGTCTGGGTCGACAAGGCGTCAGAGCCATGCCAGCATCGATAACAGACTCATGACTTTTCGACTGAATCACCCAGGGAATGTAAGGCATGACATTGTCAGACGGATTTACCGGGCCGGATCTGTGCCGCCTGCAAGCCCATGAAATCATCGCCATGCTCAGAGCAGGCGAGATCAGCCCGCGTGATTGTCTTGATGCCGCCTTTGCCAGAATCGAGGCTGTTGAGCCTGTCGTCAACGCCATGCCAACCATCTGTCCGGAACGCGCCTATGAAGCCGGCGAAAGGCTTGACCGGCAGCATCCCGACATTGCCGGTGGACTTGCCGGCCTGCCAATCGCCATCAAGGACCTGACCATGGTGGCTGGCGTGCGCACAACCTTTGGCACCGAAGGCCATGCCGATTTCGTCCCCGAGACCAGCGACCCGCTTGTCACGCGGCTGGAATCGCGTGGCGGCATTGTCGCTGGCAAGACCAACACCCCGGAAATGGGTGCCGGTGGTAACACCTTCAACGATGTTTTCGGACCGACGCTGAACCCGTGGGACACAAGGCTGAATGCCGGTGGATCATCCGGTGGTGCGGCAACCTCGCTTGCCACCGGTGAAGTCTGGCTGAGCCATGGGTCCGACCATGGTGGCAGCCTTCGCACACCGGCCTGCTATTGCGGGGTTGTCGGTCTGCGACCAAGCCCCGGCCGCGCCCCCAGCGCCGGCCCTGCCGGCTTTACCACCGAGGGTGTGCAGGGGCCAATGGCGCGCTCGGTACGGGACTGCGCCATTTTCCTTGACGCCATGGCGGGGTTTGCGCCAGCGCTGCCAATATCCTATCCGGGGCCACGGACAGGCCGGTTCGAGGATGCGGTGATCGAGGCATCTCCGAAGTTGAAAATCGCCTTTTCAGCTGATTTTAACGGCATGGCAAAGGTCGATCCGGAGGTTTTGGCGCATCTGCGGGGCGTTCTTGGGAAGATCGCGGGACATGGTGCCATCATTGAGGAGACCTGCCCCGACCTGTCTGATCTGGAGCGAACCTATTACACGCTTCGTGGGTTTGACATGGCGATTGCGGCGCGGCGGACGCCTGATAATATTTCGCGCCATTTCAAACAGACGCTGGCAGACAACATGGCGTTCGGGCAACGCATGACAGTTGATGATATCGCCGACGCGGCGCTGGACCGGACGGTGATTTTCAACAATCTTGCGGTCTTCCTTGAAACCTTTGATGTCCTTGCCTGCCCCACCGTCGGCTGCATGCCGCATCCGCAGACCGAGGAATGGGTTCGCGAAATCGACGGACACCGTCTGGATGGCTATATGGACTGGCTTCGCTTTGCCTTTCTGGCGACAACAACCGGGCTGCCAGCCATTTCGGTTCCGGTGGGGCCGGGGCCAAATGGACTGCCAATCGGGATTCAGCTGATCGGGCGGCCGCGCGGCGAGGCAGAATTGCTGGCCGCGGCGCAGGTTTTCGAGAGTGTCGTCGGCGGACCGATGGTGCCCATTGACCCGATGGTCAGGGTCTGACACCCCGCAGGACAAAATCCAGCAACCGCCCATCCATCACCGTCAATCCGGCGACAATCAAACCCAGCCCGGCTATGTGATGTGCCAGCAGGTGCTCGCCAAGAAACATAATACCAAGAAGGATCGCGCTGGCCGGCACAAGCATGGTGACAAGTGACAGGTTGGTCGCACCGGCGCTGGCAAGAATGCGAAAATACAGCCCATAGGCAAACGCCGTGCATATCACCGCGATGGCGATAACCGCCAGAATCGCGTCACTGGACGGCGCTGCCAGTGTCCAGGGCCGATCGATCAACAGCACAAGCGGCAATAGAAAGAGACTTGCCATCGAAACCTGTCCTGTGGCCGTCACCAGCGGTGACACGCCAAGGCCCCGAAAGCGGCGGCCATAGGCGGCAACGAATCCATAGCTTAACGACGCGCCAAGCAGCGCGCATTGCGCTGCCAACACGCCTCCTGCCTCCTCGCGAACAGCCCCGCCCATCATCACCGCGACTCCGGCAATGCCAACAAGGATACCGGCGATCTGGCGAAGCGAGATCTTTTCATCATTTGTCATGAGATGCGCCATGATGGCGGCAAAGATCGGAGTGGTGGCGTTGAGAATGGCAGCCTGCCCCGAGGCAACATAACCCTGCGCCCAGACAATCAGGCCGAACGGCAGCACATTGTTGAACAGGCCCATGATGGCGAAGGCCCATAAAAGGCCAGGCGCGCGGGGAATTTCGATTCCCTTCAGGCGGATCACCAGCAGCAGAATCACGGCGGCGATACCAACCCGGCCTAGGACTATGGTCAGGACCGGCAGCTCACGTACCGCCACCGCGTTGAAGAAGAATGAACCGCCCCAGATGATCGCCAGCAACAGCAGCATCCCCCATTCGAGAGCGTGCATCTGGCGATTGATGGCAGGGGTCGTCACGCTGGCAACTGGGCGGGCGCAGCAGACCATTCGGAATCAATCCGCCTGAGTTCAGCTTTGCTCTGGCGGGCTGTCTTCATGCATCTGGCCATAATGGATCAACAATATTTCTCGGGGCCATCCCACTGCGCCGCCGAATAGCGGTCGCCATGTGCCCATCCGACGGGAAGCGCTTCCTCGATGGCCGCCAGCGCCGCCGCATCGAGATCAAGGCTGGCACCTTCACAATGTTGACGAAGATGTTCTGGAGAGCGGGTACCGGGGATCGGAATCACTTGCTCACCCTGGTGCAACAGCCATGCGATGGCAAGGGACGCGGCAGAGGTTCCCATATCCGCGGCAAGGCGTCTAAATCCCTCACCAGCAGCGATATTGGCCGACAGGTTCGGTTCCTGGAAGCGCGGATTGACCTTCAGAAACGGCAAGCCGGCAGCCTTTTCCGGAGAATGCGGCTTGTCGGTCAGAAGTGAGCGACCAACCGGAGAAAACGCAACAAGCGCGGTTCCCAACTCCGCTGTCGCCTGAACAAGACCAAGCTCGGGATAGCGCACGGCAAGCGAATATTCGGACTGCACCGCCATCACCGGATGCACGGCGTTGGCACGGCGAAGCGACGATGGCGCGATTTCCGAATAGCCAAAGCCGCCAATCTTGCCTTTCTTGATCAGACCGGCGAGTGTTTCCGTCACCTCTTCGATAGGTGTCGCAGTATCGCGGCGGTGAACATAGAAGAGGTCAATCCGGTCAACGCCAAGCCGCTTCAACGATCCGTCAAGCTCTGCCTCGAGATGCGCTGGCGAATTGTTGAAGGCGCGCGCGCCCGTATCGGGATCCTTGGTGATGCCGGCCTTTGTCGCGATGGAGAACAGGTCGCTGCTCTGGTTTCCCTGCTTGGCAAGAAAGCTGCCGATGGCGGCTTCTGACCTGAGTGGCCCATAGACGTTCGATGTGTCGATATGCGTGACGCCTTCATCGAGCGCGGCGGTGAGAATGGCATGTGACTGCGCTTCGTCGGTCGTGCCGTAGAAATCGCTGAAGGACATCGCGCCAATGCCAATGGCGGAAATAAGAGGGCCAGAGGCACCAAGTCGTCTTGTTTTCATGTCAGATCCAATCAAATGTCAGCGTCAGACGATGCCCCGGAGAGAGAAAAAACTCACTCACACAAAACCCACCCGATACCGTCACCGGCATCGGCCGTCAGGAATCACTATATCCGGATGTTACTCGAAATCGCCGCGACAAATAAAGGTCGCCGTAGCGATGTTGCCGTCAAGCGCCAGCGTCCCGACGGTTGCAACCTCATACCCGTCGGCCTGACAGTCATCACGTGCCAGACGGCGAACCTCGATCGGAGGTGAAAGGAAGGCAGAAAATTCGGTGTCCCAGGAATAGACAAGCGACGGCGGCGCGGCTGGCTGCACCGTGTCCTCATCAGTCTGTGGTGCGGCAGTCTGGTCAGTTTCGCTATCAACGGTGGCGGTGGCTGGCAAATTCATACCAGAGGTTGCATTGCAGGCAGCCATAAAGGTGCTGATAAGGCCAATCTGAATGACCGTTATTATTCGACGTGTCACGTTCCGCCCCCATGTGAATAAAGCAACGCCATCAAAAAGGCAGCTACTTGATTAAGGCGACGCATACTATGGTGATTCATGGCGGGACGTAAACCCGCCATTTGACACATTTTGAGAAATTTTTTTGGCGGCGTGACGCGAAAACATCGTTGTTATCAGGTGGCAATCAACACCGTGCATATGACAACAAAGACCGCACCAATCCAGGCTGCCGGGGGCGGCATTCTGCGGGTTCGCATCCAGATGAAGGGAAGGATCATCACCGGTGTGGTCGATGACAGGATCGTCACCGTTGCGACAGTGCCGAATTCCAGGGCCGCCATCAGCATTGCCGCACCGACACCAAGCCCGAAGAGTCCATTCAGTGCGGTGAGCGCCAGAATCCTACCACGCGGGAATATCGGTTTGCCCTGGCGGCTTGGGTCGAAGGGAAAGGTCGCCCAGAACACAATGGTGCCGACAGCCGCCCGCGCCAGAGTAACGGCGACAGGATCAACCCCGGCCGCCATCACCGGCCTTACGAACACCACACCGAACGCCTGACAGATCGCCGCCATCAACCCGAAAACGACGCCGATCCAGAGCGGTGGTGTCACATCTTCCCATTGATGAAGGAGGTCCCGCCGCTTGCCATATATAACGGCAAGAACCACGCCGCCGACCCCGAACAGAATGGCAAGGCCGGCTTGCAGGCCGATCACCTCGCCAAGATAGACCCATCCAAGCAGCGCGGCAAAAACGGCATTGCTGGCGAACAGGATATTGCTTCGCCGCGGGCCGATCCGGCGCAACGCGGCAAACAGGAAAAAATCACCAAGAACGACACCGGCAAGTGCCGACAGGATGATCGACGAGAAGAAGATCGGTGGAATGTCGAAGGGCCGTCCTGATATCACGAGAATTGTTCCCATGATCAGCGTCGCCGCAATCATCCTCACCCTGTTGAAATGCAGCGAGCCAAGTTCGGTCGCCGGACGATGCGAGACGAGTGCCGCCAGCGTCCAACTGAGCGCCGCACCAAGAGCAAGGAAAACCGAAACATCCATGGTCGGACAATCCCTGTCGATCAATGACCTTGGGTCACGAAAAACCCTTATTCGCGCCAGTCAGGGAAATGTGGAGTGATACTGTCAGCCGCGTGGGGCGTGCTTGCTGAGGATACGTTGCAATGTCCGGCGATGCATGCGCAGACGGCGAGCCGTCTCGGATACGTTGCGGCCACATTGCTCATAGACACGCTGGATATGTTCCCAACGCACCCGGTCTGCGCTCATCGGGTCCTGCGGTGGCGGCGGCATGCCATCACCGGTATGGCGCAATGCCGCGGCAAGGCTGTCAGGGTCGGCAGGCTTTGGAAGATAGTCGAGGGCGCCAGCCTTTACGGCCGCCACAGCGGTCGCAATATTGCCGAAACCTGTCAGCATGACTATCCGGCATTCCGCGCGCTTAGCGCGCAACTCGGACACAAGACTGAGGCCTGTACCATCTTCCAGCTTCATGTCGAGAACGGCATATGCCGGCGGTGTCTTGCGGACGATGTCTATGCCCTCCGCGACGGACCCGGCATCCATCACCTCGAAACCACGTGCTTCCATGGCGCGTCGCAGGCGGGTGCGAAGAGGCGCATCATCATCAAGGATCAACAGCGAATTGTCGGACAACGGACTCTCTCACTATATGGGTTCGCTAAACACGAAATTGGTCTGACACCACCGATCCAAGCGGCAAGTGAACCGTCACTTCACCACCACCGGCTGTCGCATTCCCGTATAATATTGAGCCACCAAGGGACTCAATCAAGGTGCTGGCGATAAAAATACCCAATCCCCGGTGCGCGCCATCTCCACGCCGCGAGGTATTCCAGGGGGCACCGACCCGCGCCAGCACACCGGCCTGAAAGCCCGGACCATCATCGTTTATCGTGACAGTTACATCCTGAACTGTGCAGCGGATCATAACGCTGACCTTTGTTCTGGCGAAGTCACGCGCATTGCTGAGCAGATCTTCAAGCGCGTGCATCAATTCTGGTCCGCGGCTGACCAGTGGCATTGGGACCGCCGATCTTTCATCGAAATCAATGCTGAAGAATGCGGCACCTTCCTCAAGACGATTATCGAGGATTTCCTCAATCAGTCCCGAGAGCGGCAACGGTGTGTCAAGTTCAAGTGATTCCGCCGACTGATAGTCATCAAGCTCACCAAGGATGACGCGGCACCGCTCGATCTCGGCACGGAGCAGCATCACGTCCTCATAGCGGGGGTCATCACTGGCGATTTCTCGCGCCAGTTCATGACCAATCACCGTAATCGTATTCAACGGCGAGCCCAGTCGGTGCGCGGCTGCCGTCGCCAGCGTGCCAAGCGCCGCTGCCTGTTGCTCTGCGGCCAGAGCAAGGCGCGCCTCTGAAAGCGCCTCATCGAGGCGCCGCGCACGCGATGCCACCCACCATGTATATATTCCGATGAAAGTTGCTGACAGCACCAGCGCCATCCACAGGCCTACAAGATAGAGATCGGGGTTTGCCGCGCGCAGATCATCGACTGGCAACGGATGGTTGAAAAATACCAGAAGGGTGACGCAGATAGCCACCAGCCCGATCAACTTCAGTGTTTCGCGGCGGCGAAGCAATGTTGCCGACACCACGACCGGCGACAACAGAAGCACGGCGAAGGGGTTCAGCAACCCACCAGTGAAATAAAGCAACGCCGACAATTGGATAACATCCAGTATCAGCGCCAGAAAGCTCTGGTCACGGCCCTTTTTGAGGATCATCGTGCGGCGCGTCTGCCAGACATTCATCGCCACCGAAAGGCCAATCACGAACAGCGACGGCCCGATCGGAATCTGGATTTCCAGAACAAGAAAGGTAAAGAGAAGGGCGAAAAGCTGACCGGCAAGCGCCAGCCAGCGGATGTTCAGGATGAGACGGGCATCTGTCGTACCCGGCGGACTGCCACGCCGCTCACGCGGTTGCAGAAATCTGCGCAGCACCGACGAGTCCGACCATTTGCGTTCGGTCAATTTTGGCTCCGTGGCCATCTACCCTGCTTCAAACATCAAGATTGGCAACCCTCAGGGCATTTTGCTGGATGAATTCCCGGCGCTGATCAACGGCCTCGCCCATCAAGGTGGAAAACGCATTGTCGGCCTCGTCCTCCTGCTCGATTGACACCTGAAGAAACGTTCGCTGCGACGGATCAAGCGTG
Organism: uncultured Alphaproteobacteria bacterium; assembly: GCA_913031555.1. Lineage (GTDB taxonomy): Bacteria > Pseudomonadota > Alphaproteobacteria > Puniceispirillales > Puniceispirillaceae > UBA8309. Next base: position 11,817 of record CAJWDO010000002.1, read on the forward strand.
GTTTCCCACAGCTGTTCGGGGTTCATCTCGCCAAGTCCCTTGTAACGCGAAATCTGGGCACCTTTTCGGCCGGTCTGGAAAATCGCCTGCGAAAGCCCAAGCGGGCCTGTGACGGTTGAATCGTTCGCGCCAAGCCGCAACGTCGCCGGATGGACATAGAGTTCCTGAAGATGGGCTGCCATGGCGTCAAGCTCGGCCACTTCCAGCGCCATCAGCAGACGCCTGTCAATCACGTACCGCTCGGTGATACCGCGAAGTTGCCGGCTGACAATGATGGCCGGACCATTTGCGGTGTCTTCCACACCGGCCTGCCAGCCCTTTTCCAGCTCCGCCGCTTGCCCCTCAAGCCGCCGCGCCAGATACGCCGCCCCCTCTTCATTGCCAAGCATGCCGACGTTCAGCAAACCGGCAATAGCAGCCTGCTCAATCACATCGCGGCTGCCGAGCCGCCTGCCAAGCTGTTCGATCAGCCTGCCGGCAGTGGTGGCGCGCGCCGCACTTTCATGCAGATCGGCGCCGGCAAGCTGTGCGCCATCCTGCAATGTCATCACGGCGTCCTTCAGCCCGGCCTCCATAAGATAGGTGTCAAGCTCGCGCTGGTCCTTCAGATAGACCTCAGACTGGCCACGTTTGGCGCGGAACAGGGGTGGCTGGGCAATGTAAAGAAAGCCGGCCTCGATCAACGGGCGCATATGCCGGAAGAAGAATGTCAGCAGCAGGGTCCGGATATGGCTGCCATCAACATCAGCATCGGTCATGATGACGATCTTGTGATAGCGCGCCTTCTCGATGTCCATTTCATCATTGCCAACGCCACCACCGATGGCGGTGATCAGCGTGCCGATTTCGGCCGATGAAAGCATCTTGTCAGCCCGCGCCCGCTCGACATTCAGAATCTTGCCGCGAAGCGGCAGAATCGCCTGGTTGGCGCGATCACGTCCCTGTTTTGCCGAACCACCGGCCGAATCACCCTCAACAAGGAAAATTTCCGACTTCGACGGATCGCGCTCCTGACAATCGGCCAGCTTACCGGGGAGGCTGGCGATTTCCATCACACCCTTGCGCCGGGTCAGGTCACGGGCCTTGCGTGCGGCCTCGCGAGCTGCTGCCGCCTCGAACGCCTTCGAGATGATCTTGCGGGCATCCGCCGGATGCTCTTCAAACCACTGGTTAAGACAGCTTGCCACCGCTGAATCCACCACAGGCTTCACCTCGGAGGAGACAAGCTTGTCCTTGGTCTGGGACGAGAATTTCGGGTCCGGAACCTTTACCGAGACAATGGCGGTCAGCCCTTCGCGCGAGTCCTCGCCGGTCAGCGCCACTTTTTCGCGCTTGGCGATCCCGGATGATTGCGCATAGCTGTTCACGACGCGGGTCATCGCGGCACGGAAACCGGCAAGATGCGTTCCGCCATCGCGCTGCGGAATGTTGTTGGTGAAACACAGAGTGTTTTCGTGAAAGGAGTCGGTCCAGGCCAAGGCCAGCTCGACAGTGATGTCATCGCGCGTTGTCGTCAGCGTCACCGTTTCATGAAGCGATGTGCGGGACCGGTTCAGCCATTCGACAAAGGCCGTCAGCCCGCCATCGAAGAAAAACTCGGAAATCACCGGCGCGGCGGCGCGATTGTCGGTCAGCTGGATCCGCACACCCGAATTCAGGAAGGCCAGCTCACGAAGCCGATGTTCGAGAGTCGCGAAATCGAACTGAATGGCGGAGAAGGTTTCCAGTGACGGCATGAAGGTGACATGCGTTCCTGTCAGACCGTTCGCCTCACCGGTATCGGCCAGCGGGCCTTCAGCGTCACCATGGCGAAAGCGGACCTTGTGCTGGCGGTTATCACGATAGATCGTCAACTCCAGCCATTCCGACAGTGCGTTCACCACCGACACACCAACACCATGCAGTCCGCCGGATACCTTGTAGGAATTATTGTCGAACTTACCGCCGGCATGAAGCTGCGTCATGATCACCTCGGCCGCCGACACACCCTCCTCGGTGTGGATCTCGACCGGAATGCCGCGCCCGTTGTCGGTGACCGTCACCGACCCGTCGCCATTCAGGATCACCTCGACAAGGTCGCAATGTCCGGCCAGCGCCTCGTCAATGGCGTTGTCGACAACCTCATAGACCATATGGTGCAGGCCGGACCCGTCATCGGTGTCGCCGATATACATCCCCGGACGCTTGCGAACGGCGTCAAGGCCTTTCAGGACCTTGATTGAATCAGCGCCGTAATCAACCGCGGCTTCAGCGGTTTCAGGGACCTCATCGGGCTTGTCATTGTCGGTCACAGCTCATTCCTCCGACTGCGTTATGCTGGCCATGCCCTCATCTGCCGATATCGACAGCGACTGGGCTTCAAGGCCTTCAAAATCATCATGGTCCGTGCCGCTGAACCAGGCCTGCGCGCCAATCGCGCCAACAGCCTCGAACAGCGCGGCGCGACGCGCCACATCAAGATGCGCCACAACATCATCAAGCAACAGCAGGGGCGGGCGCCCAAGACGCCGCGCCTGCAGGCGCGCATGCGCCAGCACCACGGCAATCAGCAACGCCTTCTGCTGGCCGGTCGAGGCGAGATGGGCCGGTGCATCGGTATGGCTGTTGACAGCATTCATGTCACTGGCATGCGGCCCGGCAAGCCCGGTGTCACCTGCCATCCGGCGGTCACGCGCCACCGAGATGAACTTGTCCTCGGCCTGCAATGCCGACCCTTCGGCAAGCCATGTCTCGACTGTGCCATCAAGTGCCAGCCTGACCCCGGGAAAATCGAACCACCCTGCCGCCGCCTCAGCGTTCAGATCAGCGATCAATGCCTGGCGCGCCGCGGTAACGGCAATGGCCGATTCGGCGAGACTGGCCTCGATAGCGCCGAACCAGGTCTCGTCCACGCGACCCTCGGCAAGAAGCGTGGCACGTTCTCGAAGCAGCTTCTCATAGCGGTTTGTGCGCCCAATATGCGCCGCATCAAAGGCAATCACCAGACGGTCAAGGAAGCGCCGGCGCGCCCCGGGACTGTCAATGAAAATGCCGTCCATGCGCGGGGTCAGCCACGAGACAGAGAGCAGCCTGCCAATCTCGGTCTGTGGCACCGTCACACCATCGCGCCGCATGATCCGGCGGCCGGTGTCACTGTCCGCCGGAACGCCGGTGCCGATCCGCACCATTTCCCCGGCTGTGGCCAGATCGGCCGACACCCCCCATTGCTCGCCGTCACTTCCCTGGCGCGGCAAATGCTCGGTACGGGCGCGGCGCAGCCCACGACCCGGCGTCAGCAGCGATATCGCCTCCATGAGGTTGGTCTTGCCAGCGCCATTTTCACCAAGAAGCAGCACGTTCGCCGCGTCGACCACAACCCGGCAGTCGGCGTAATTGCGGAAGTCCCGAAGTGACAGTGATGTCAGCTGTGCCTCGGCCTGCCGGCCCGGCGCCACCTGCTGTTTTTCCATCAGGACTGTCAAGAACCGCTCACACCCGCATCGGCATCAAAACGAACAGCGTCGCCTCGTCGCCAGGCGCACGCACAAGGCTTGGCGACCCCTGGTCGGCAAGCGCGAATTCGATGGTGTCGCTTTCCACCTGCGACGCGATATCGAGCAGATAGCGGGCATTGAAGCCAATCTCCATTTCGGCGCCATCATAGCTGACTTCGATATCCTCATCGGCGCTGGACGCGTCGGTGCTGCTTGCCGAAAGGGTCAGCATGCCGGGCTGCAGCCGCATCTTGATCGAGCGTGATTTTTCGGACGAGATCGTCGATACACGATCAACCGCGGCCGAGAAACTCGCCGCGTCAACCTGCATGATGCGGTCATTGCCGCGCGGGATCACCCGTGTGTAGTCGGGGAAGGTTCCATCAATGAGCTTGGTCCGAAGCTTCACTGTCGCAATGCCGAATTCGGCGCGGGTGTCGGACAGCGCTACCCCGACCTCGCCCTCAAAATCATCCAGAAGCTTGCGAAGTTCGGTCACCGCCTTACGCGGCACGATGATCGACGGCATGCCGGCTGCCCCGGCTGGCAGCCCCTGACGCGTCATCGCCAGCCTGTGACCATCGGTGGCGACGGCGCACAGATCACCCTGTTCCGATTTATGAAGATAGATCCCGTTCAGGTAATATCTTGTCTCTTCAGTCGAGATCGCGAAGCGGGTTGCGTCGATCATGTCGCGCATGTCGGCGGCGGTAAGCATGAACGCGTCCGGCATCTCGCCAACACTGATCGCCGGGAAATCCTCCACCGGCAGCGTCGGCAGGCGGAAATTCGATCTGCCGGCACTGATCATCGCATGCCCAGCGGCAACAGTGATTTCAACCTCGGCACCCTCGGGGAGCTTGCGAACAATGTCATAGAGAAGATGCGCCGAGACGGTGGTGGTCCCGACCGTCGCCACCGCGCATTCGACCTGCGTGGCAATGTCCATATCCATGTCGGTTGCCGTCATCGACAGGTTGCCATCCGCCGCCTGCAGGACGACGTTGGCAAGGATCGGGATTGTGTTGCGTCGTTCAACAACGGATTGCACCTGCCCGAGCGGCCGCAGAAGGCTGATGCGATCAATGGTGAATTTCATGGGCTGCCTCTTCTCTGTTGACCGTATTCTGCAGGATTTGCCATCTGTTGCCGTGGTCAGCAAGGCCCCCGGCAACGGCACGCGACCCGCGAAATGCGATTGACCACAAAATATAGCATGACAAATTCAAACAAGCACCAAAATATTGACATTGGCACTGGTTTGGCCAGTGCCAGACAGCGAATGGCAAACGCTTGAAAAGAGGCGGGGAATCAGGGCTCAGCTGGCAATGAGCGAGCGCAGCAGCTGGACATCCTCGGCAATCCGCTTGTCACTGCTGACAAGGCTCTCGATTGTCCGCACGGCGTGCATCACCGTGGTGTGGTCGCGGCCGCCGAACTGACGTCCGATTTCCGGATAGGAAAAGGATGTCAGGGTCTTTGCCAGATACATCGCGACCTGCCGTGGGCGGGCGATGTTGCGGGCACGGCGGGCGGAAAACATCTCTGCAACACGAACGTCGTAATGCGCCGCCACACGCTTCTGGATTTCGTCGATACTGACCTGGCGGCTGCTGGCCCGCAGCAGGTCGGTCAGAAGTTCGGCGGCGCTGTCGATGGTGATTTCGCGGCCAACAAGGCTGGCATGCGCGGCGATCCGGGTCAGCGCGCCTTCAAGCTCACGAACATTGCTCGAGATGCGGTGCGCCAGAAACTCCAGCACCTTGTCTGGAACTGCGATCCGGGCTCGCTCGGCCTTGGCCTGCAGAATGCCGAGCCGCAATTCATAGTCGGCGGGGTGAATGTCGGCCACCATGCCCCATCCAAGCCGTGAGCGCAGCCGTTCCTCAAGCCCCTCAAGATCGGTCGGCGACTTGTCAGCCGACACAATCACCTGTCGGCCATCCTCGACCAGAGCGTTGAAGGTATGGAAGAATTCTTCCTGCGTTGAGTCCTTGCCGCTGATGAATTGTACATCGTCGATCATCAGAACGTCGACCGAGCGGAATTGCTCCTTGAACGACATCGTGTCACGGAACCGCAGCGCCTGCACAAACCGGTACATGAATTTTTCGGCCGACAGATAGACGACATGGCGGCTGGGGTCCTGTTCGCGGATATGCCAGGCAATGGCGTGCATGAGATGCGTTTTGCCAAGGCCGACACCGCCATAGAGGAACAGGGGGTTGAAAGCCACGGTCGCGGATTCGGCGGTTCGGCGGGCGACCGCAAAGGCAAGCTCGTTCGGCTTGCCAACGACGAAATTGGCAAAGGTGTAACGCGGGTCAAGCCCGGCGCCAAGTGGCCCGCCGGCCTGCGCCCCGGTGTTTGATGCCGCGCGTTTCTGCTGTGACATGCGCGGCGCCTGATGGCTGGCGAGGCTGATCTCGACCTTGCGTACAGTTCCGTATTCGGCCGCCGAGATGACCCGCAGCCTGTCGGCGTACTGGCTTGTCACCCTTTCGCGTGCCAGCATCGAGCTGGCCTCGAGTATCAGCGTGCCGTCCTCAAGCCGACTGACTCGCAGCGGCTTGATCCAGTTCCGCCACGCTGCCTCACCGATGTCCTGACGCATGCGGTTGGTCACCCGCTCCCATGCGTCATCCGCCGGCGCTGTGCTGTCCGCTCTGTTCGGTGATGGATTGGTTGCCTGGGGCGCATCTGCGCCTGGGACATCCTGCTGGTGAGGCTTGCTGTCAGACTGATCTGGATATTGTCTGTCCGACATGCGGCTGGTCCCCATCGATTCGATAATATGCAATTCGACAATATGCCGACGGTCGACGTTGGCGACCTTGGGATGACATTACGTGCTGGCACTCCGCCTGTGCAAGATGGTCGGTACGGTGAAACAGCAAATAAAGCTGTCTCAACTGCAGAAATTTTTGTTGACAGGTGGCAGCGCTCAATGGTGGCGATGAGGGACGAAAGTGAAAAATTTCAGTACCCGAATCGGTGTTGCATGACATTACGTCTCAACATCAACGGCCAAGTGGAAACTTTTTTCTGCAGACGGTAACACATCATATGCCAGATATGGGCCAGGCCAGCCCATAAAAAACGCCCGGCCGAGGACGACCAGGCGTTGAAACAGTGCGATTCGACGGGTGCGTCAGGCAGCAACGGCCTTCACACGCGCGGCAAGGCGCGAAATCTTGCGCGATGCGGTGTTGCGATGCAGCACGCCGCGAGTCACGCCGCGCTGAATTTCGGGCTGCGCATTACGCAAGGCTGTTCGGGCGTTCTCGGCATCACCGGATTCAATGGCCATCTCGACCTTTTTCACGAAGGTACGGATGCGGCTCATGCGGGCGCCATTTATGGCTGCGCGACGCGCGTTGCGGCGGATCCGCTTCTTGGCAGAAGTATGATTAGCCATCGAACCATCCTGTTAAATTTATATAAGTTGCGGCTTATCGCTGATTTCCAAGGGCTCGTCAAGCCATTTTGCACCGCAGAAAGGCGCTGTGGCGCCGCGTCAGCGCGGGCTCAGCCGGATCCGCCAGAGACGTCCCACCGAGGTGTCGACCTGTGCCAGACCCAAGCTCTCATTGCCGCGCTCCCAATTGCCATCCGATCCGACCCAGCCAAGGCTTGCCAGTGCATCATTATAATAGGTGAAGACACCGTCGGAATTGACCGAGGATGACGCAAAAACGAGAACAATCCGGCCACCGGGCGAATCAAAGGCAAAACCAAGCTCCGGCTCGATTGTCATGCCGGACATGATCGGCAGATCACCAACCCATTGCTGCTGGGGGCTCTGCGCGCGAAGGTTTGTGCCGGCAAGCATCATCACGCCGAAAACTGTCACAGCCAGCAGCGTCGCGACCAGCGACCGACGGACATTCATCATGGGTTTCACAGGCGGAATCGACATGACTTCAGGCTACCTCAGCGCTGACAGTCGGGACAGTAAAAACTGCTGCGTCCCGACTGGACAAGACTGCGGATGGTGGTGCCGCAGGCGCGGCACGACTCGCCGGCACGGCCATAGACCGACAGGCGCTGCACGAAATAACCGATCTCACCACCAGGCTGAACATGGTCACGAAGGCTGGTACCGCCATCCTCGATGGCCCGCGTCAGCACATCCCTTATTGCCGCCGCCAACCGGTCGGCGCGCTGTCGGCGAATGGTATAGCCCCGCCGGCGCGGTGAAATCCCGGCACCGAACAGCGCCTCGCAGGCATAGATATTACCGATTCCGGCAACAAGCCGCTGATCAAGAAGCGCTGTCTTGATCGGGCCGCGCCGCGCCGCCAGTCTCGCGGTCAATGTCGCCGCCGAGAATTCATTGCCAAGCGGTTCCGGCCCCATATCCGCCAGCATCGGATGGATATCTTCGCTGAACAGGTCGATCCAGCCGAAGCGGCGCGGGTCGTTGAAGACCACCCAGCACGGACTGGCGGCTCCTTGCATCTCCAGAACCATATGGTCATGCTTGCCGATGGCGGGCCTTTGATGATGGATTCGCACCGATCCCGACATGCCAAGATGCATCAGCATCGTCTCATCGCCATCAAGCGACACCAGCAGGAACTTGCCACGTCTGGCCAGCGGTCCCACCATCCGGCCGGTCAGGCGCGCCGCCAGATTGTCCGGTAGTGGCCAGCGCAAATCCGGTCTGCCGACATGCGCGGCGCCGATCCAGCGGCCCTCCATCGCCGGCACCAGCGCCAGGCGCACGGTTTCAACCTCGGGAAGCTCAGGCATATCAGGACATGGTTCCCACAGGGTGGCTCTTCAGGGGCTGGTCGATAGCAGGTCGCGACATTATATAGGGTCCTTGCGGGGCATTTTCGTGTATCACATGGTGCTTAACTTTATCCGGCGACAGCATAGCCGGAAAACCCCGTGACGGAAGACCCGTCGCACCAGATTACGGACCGTCAGCATGAGTCAGCGTCAAGCCACCCCAAAAGCCGATCTAGGCGACGAGAATATCGATTTCGGATTCCGCACGGTACGTCGCACGGAAAAGGCCGGGCTGGTCCGCGATGTGTTCGATTCGGTGGCAACCCGCTATGACATCATGAATGATCTGATGAGCGGCGGTGTGCATCGGTTGTGGAAGGCCGCGATGGTCGACTGGATGGCCCCCCAGCCCTGGCAGCATCTTGTCGATCTTGCCGGCGGCACCGGCGATATCAGTCTTCGCTTCCTGAAAGCCGGCGGCGGCAGCGCATCTGTCACCGACATCAATGAATCCATGCTGGCGGCCGGGCGTGGGCGGCGCGATCTCGGCAAGTTCGCCGACAGGCTGAGCTGGTGCGCCGGCAATGCCGAGGCGCTGCCTTTCGAGACCGCAAGCGCCGATCTTGTGACCATCGCCTTTGGGCTTCGCAATGTCACCAACCGCGAGGCCGCGCTTGCCGAGGCTTACCGGATCCTGCGGCCCGGCGGACGCTTCCTGTGTCTCGAGTTCTCGCAGGTCAGCAATGATGTGCTGGCGCGGGCCTATGATTCCTGGTCGTTCAATGTCCTGCCACGGCTTGGCCAGCTTGTTGCCGGTGATGCCGACAGCTATCGTTATCTGGTGGAATCGATCCGCACCTTCCCGTCCCCTGAAATTCTGGCTGACATGTTCGCCGGGGCCGGCTTTGCCCAGGTGCGGGTGCGCCGTCTGTCCGGCGGCATTGCCTGTATCCATTCCGGCTGGAAGCTCGACTGATGCGCGCCTCAGGCCTGCAGATGCTGCTGGCGCTGTGTCGCCTGCCGATGATCGGCTGGCATCTGGGCCGGGCCGGTACGCTGGGGCATCTGGCGCGGGTGTCCATGTTGCCGATCTGGATGCGGCGCATCTGCAGACTCGCCGATATGATGGTGCGCTCACGCAGCGCCCGCAGTGATGCCGGTGCCGCGCTCGCCGAAGCGCTGATCCGGCTGGGGCCGGGCTTCATCAAATTTGGCCAGGCCCTGTCAACGCGCTCTGATCTGATCGGGCCGGAAATGGCCCTGTCTCTCAGCCAGCTGCAGGACCGCTTGCCACCCTTCAGTTCGCGTCTGGCACAAGCGCAGATCGAGACCGAACTCGGCGCCAGCCTCGACAGCGTGTTTTCAGACTTCAACCCGAAACCGGTTGCCGCTGCCTCTATCGCCCAGGTCCATAAAGCTGCCTTGAAAGACGGGCGGCAGGTAGCGGTAAAGCTGCTGCGACCGGGGATTCGGCGGCGCATGCAAGCCGATACCAGCCTGTTTTATTCGCTGGCCCGCATTCTGGAATGGCTGGCACCCGATCTGCGACGTCTGAAGCTGGTGACCGCTGTCGACCAGTTTACCCAGATTTCGGATATCGAGCTGGATTTGCGCCTTGAAGCCGCTGCTGCCGGCAAGCTTGCCGACAATATGGCCGATGATTCCGGCATCCATATTCCCTGGATTGATCTTGAACACACCACCTCGGAAATGCTGGTCATCGAATGGGTGGACGGCATCAGCATTGATGATGTCAGCGCCCTGACAGCCGCCGGTCATGATATCGGCAAAATCACCGAGGCGGCGGCGCGCTGTTTCTTCAACCAGGTGTTTCGTGACGGCTTTTTCCATGCCGACATGCACCCGGGCAATATCTTCATCGCGCCTGACGGCACGCTCGTGCCGATTGATTTCGGCATCATGGGGCAGCTGGACTTCACCGACAGGCTGTTCCTTGCCCGCCTGCTGACAGCGATGCTGGACCGCGATTATGACCTTGTTGCCCGCCTTCATGCCGATGCCGGTATGCTGGGCGAGGATGTGGCGCTGGCGCAGTTCGCCCTGTCCGTGCGCGCGGTGGCTGACCCGATTATGGGCAAGGCGCTTGGCGAGGTGTCACTTGGCACGGTACTTGGACAGATATTCCAGCTGTCGACACGTTTTTCCATTGAGGTGCAGCCGCAGTTCAATCTCTTGCAGAAAACCATGATGATGGCAGAAGGCGTGGCGCGGCAGCTCAATCCCGATGCCGATATGTGGACGCTGGCCCGGCCACTGGCGGCAGACTGGATGCAGGCCGAGGCCAGCTTCACCCGCCGCGCCGAAGTCATTCTTGAAGAGGCATTGTCAGTGGCAGCGCGCCTGCCGCGCATTCTGGCGGCGCTGGAAGAAACAAGACCCGCACCCGAACCTGCACCGCGCCCGTTTCTGCCCCTTGCGCTGTCTTGTCTGGCAGTGGCGCTTGCTCTTCTCAGCTTTTTCACGTAAATTCACAAATATTCAAGTATTGGTGATTTCATGAAAAAACATGATGTTCAGACCATTATCACCGCGCTGGGTGGACGGGCGCAGCTGCAGGCACTTCTTGGTGTCGGGGCCAGCGCTGTCAGCAACTATCTGGCGCGCGATGAACTGCCGCAGCGGGCGGTTGGGCCGGTCTGTGAGGCATTGCGCGCCCGCGGGTTCAGCGTTGATCCAACCTGCCTTGAAATTATCGGCCAGAGCGTTCCGCCTGCTGGCCCCGCCCCGCATATCGACCCGCATCTGGCCAAACAAAATCTGGCCGAACAGAATCTTGCGGGCGGGCCTCAGATCGGGGGCGGGGCAGCTGCCAGCGTCTTGTCTGACACGCGCAGATCGACCGGCAGCGCCCGTGTCCTGCTGATCGTTGGCGGCGGCATCGCGGCCTACAAGGCGCTGGATGTTGCCCGCCGCCTGCAGGATCACGATATTGCTGTGACCGGCGTCATGACAGGGTCTGCCAGCGCGTTTATCACGCCTCTCAGCCTGGCCGCCCTGACCGGCGAGAAAACCTATACCGATCTCTTTTCGCTGACTGACGAAGCGGAAATGGGGCATATCCAGCTGGCCCGCCAGACCGATCTGGTGCTGGTGGTGCCGGCGACAGCCAATCTCATGGCACGCACAGCCAACGGGCTTGCTGATGATCTTGCAACGACCATCCTTTTGGCCACAACCGCGCCGGTTATGATGGCACCCGCGATGAATCAGGCGATGTGGGGCCACCCGGCAACACAGGCCAATCACACCACGCTTGTCGCCCGCGGGATCGGGATGATCGGTCCTGATGATGGCGGCATGGCCTGCGGCGAGGAAGGAACCGGACGGCTCAGCCCGACTGACGAGATTGTCGATGCGGTCGTGGCCAAGCTGGCTGGCCGCCACAAGACACTGGCAGGCCGCCATGCGCTGGTGACCTCGGGCCCGACAATAGAGCCGATTGATTCGGTGCGCTTCATCGCCAATCGGTCATCAGGAAAGCAGGGCCACGCCATTGCCGCTGCGCTGGCGGCGCGCGGGGCGAAGGTTACCCTTGTCAGCGGTCCGGTCACCCTGCCGCAGCCCCCGCATGTCACCCATATCGCTGTTGAAAGCGCCCGCGAGATGATGGATGCCTGCACGGCGGCCCTGCCTGCCGATATTGCCATCTGCGCGGCTGCTGTGGCGGACTGGCATGTGGCTGGCGATACATCTGGCAAGCTGAAAAAGGATACTGCGGGGCCGCCGCAGATTGAACTGGTGGAAAACCCGGATATTCTGGCAAGCCTCTCAACCCACAAGAAACGGCCGCAGCTGGTTATCGGTTTTGCCGCAGAAGCAGAAAATCTGCGGGCGAATGCCGCCGCCAAGCGCGCGCGCAAGGGCTGTGACTGGATTCTGGCGAATGCCGTCACCCGCGCCGATGGCAGCAGCGTGTTCGACAGCGACAGCAATGGTGCGTTGCTGCTGGCCGGAAACAGCTGTGAGGACTGGCCGCAGATGCCGAAGACAGCGCTTGCCGAAAGGCTGGCGGACCGGATCGAGGCGCATTTCGCATGACCAGCCCGGTGATCCAGATCATGCAATTGCCGCATGCCAGCGGGCTGCCGCTGCCAGCCTATGCCACTGATGGTGCTGCCGGCATGGATCTGTGTGCCGCCGTGACTGAAGAACTTGTTCTGGCTGCGGGCGCACGTGGCGCCGTGCCGACCGGTCTTGCCATGGCAATTGCACCCGGGCATGAGGTGCAGATTCGCCCCCGCTCCGGCCTTGCCCTGACGCAAGGGGTAACAGTGGCCAATGCCCCCGGCACCATCGACAGTGATTATCGCGGCGAGGTGAAGGTCATCCTGATCAATCTGGGCACATCCGATTTTGTCATTTCCCGCGGCATGCGCATTGCCCAGATGGTGGCCGCGCCAGTCATGCAGGCGGAGCTGGAGCCTGTCGAGGCGCTGCCTGATACGGCGCGCGGGGATGGCGGCTTCGGGTCAACCGGGGTCTGATCAATGCTGAGCGATATCGATCTTGAACGCTATGCCAGACAGGCAATCATGCCGGACATTGGCGAGGAGGGGCAGGAACGCTTGCTGGCAGCCCGCGTTCTTCTTGTCGGGGCTGGCGGTCTTGGCTCGCCTGCCGGTTTTTATCTGGCCGCTGCCGGTATCGGCCATGTCAGCCTTGTCGATGATGAACATGTCGAGATCAGCAATCTCAACCGCCAGATCCTGCATACCACCGACAGCATCGGCACGGCGAAGGTGGAACAGGCCGCCCGCACGATGTCCGCGCTGAACCCGGGAATGACAGTGGAGCCGGTGCTGGCGCGTCTCACCGATAGCAATGCAGACGCGCTGGTTGGTGCGCATGACCTGGTTCTCGATTGTTCGGACAATGCCGATACCCGCTATCTGCTGGGGGCAACGGCTCACCGGATGGGCCGTCCGCTTGTATTTGGCGGCGCGGTGCGTACCGAAGGCCAGCTTGCTGTGTTCCAGAGCGGGGTTGAGGGATATCAGGACACGCCATGCTATCGGTGCGTTTTTCCTGATGCAGCAGATGCAGGCCTTGCCCCCGGCTGTTCAGAGGCTGGCATTCTGGGGCCGGTAACCGGGATAATCGGTGCGATGCAGGCGCTTGAGGCGGTAAAATTGCTGCTTGGGTTTGGCACAAGCCTGACCGGACATATGCTGCTGTTTGATGGCCGCCACGGGTCTTTCATGGATATCACAACGCAGCGCCGCGCTGATTGCGCCGTATGTGGATCTGACAGCGGGCCAGAAAGCGGGCCAGACAGCACGTAAATGACAGCACATAACTGGCAGCACATAATCAGGAGCGCGTAACTGCTGCCCTAGAGCATTGCCTCGATGACCCGGTCGCGCGGCGTGTGCCCATCCCAGAATGTCTGGATATTGATGATCACCTTGTCACCCATCTCAAGCCGGCCTTCAATTGTCGCCGAGCCGATATGCGGCAGCAATACAACATTGGGCAGGCTGACCAGCACGGTTGTGATTCGCGGCTCATCCTCGTAGACATCCAGCCCGGCGCCGGCAATCTGGCGATCAGCCAGAAGATCGGCAAGAGCTGCCTCGTCAATCACCTCACCGCGTGATGTGTTCACCAGATAGGCAGAGGGCTGCATCATCGACAACAGCTCACGCGTCAGAAGATGGTTGGTCGCCGGCGTATGCGGACAATTCACCGAGACGATATCAACGCGGCCCAGCATCTGGTCCAGCGAATCCCAATAGGTTGCTTCCAGTTCGGCCTCGGTCTCGGGATGAACCGGCTTGCGGTTGTGATAATGAATGCTCAGTCCGAATCCACGGGCGCGGCGCGCCACGGCGGTGCCAATCCGGCCCATGCCGATAATGCCAAGTCGCTTGCCATTGATCCGGTGCCCCAGCATGCCTGTTGGCGACCAGCCCGTCCATTCACCTGAACGTGCCACCTGGTTCCCCTCGGCGATTCGCCGTGGCACAGCCAGCATCAATGCCATCGCCACATCGGCTGTATCCTCGGTCAGCACACCCGGCGTGTTGGTAACCGTGATGCCGCGCGCCTTGGCCGCTGCCAGATCAATATGATCGACACCCGTCCCGAAAGACGCGATCAGCTTCAACTGGTCACCAGCAGCAGCGATCACATCCGCATCGATCCGGTCAGTGACTGTCGGCACCAATACATCAGCACTCTGGACCGCTGCGCATAATTCCGCATGGCTGAGAGGGGTGTCATGATCACGAAGATGCGCATCAAAAAGCTCACGCATGCGTGTTTCGGTAGATTCCGGTAGTCGCCTTGTAAGAAAGACGACTGGCTTCTTTTGGTTCATTTGCCCACTCTTCGATAAGGCTGCCGCAAGCCATCTCTGGCGCCGACCAGAAAAACATAATAATCTGCCAACCTGACTTAGCCAGTGACCCGGTTACACAGCCCTGCACCGTGCGTGCATATTATCAGAACGAAGGCCAGATGAAAAAAAAATTTGATATGCGCCGTATTTTTGGTCGGCGTGCATGCGCTGAATCGAGCATGGGTCATAAAATGAGCTGGCATCCTTGCCTGCGCCTTCCGGTGCTGGGTCTGCTTGTATCATTGTTGGCCGCCCTGTTTGTTCCTGTCAGTGGCTGGCATAGTCCGGCGCAGGCGGCAACAGATACGCAAGAGACACGTCTGACCGTTCGTGGCAGCGGCCTGAAGGTGCCGCGCTTTGTCACGCTGAAGTCGGACGAGGTGAATATGCGTGCCGGTCCCGGTCTGGAATATCCGGTGATCTGGCATTACCGGCGCATGGGACTGCCGCTGCGGGTCGAGGCCGAGTTCGAGGTGTGGCGCAAGGTGGTCGACCATAAAGGTGACACGGGCTGGATGCATCAGTCGGTTGTGTCGCTGCGCCGCTTTGCGCTGGTCACCGACGGGTCAGCCCGCATCTATTCACGGCCAAGCGATGAATCGCCGCTGGTTGCCGTTGCCGAACGTGACGCGCTGATGGAACTGCAATCATGCCCGACACAATGGTGCAAGGTGGCATCAGGTGATACGCGCGGCTGGATGTCGCGCACCGCCTTGTGGGGTCTGCTTGAAGGCGAAGTCCTGAAATAAGCGCCACAAACAAGTCCCGCAAACAAACACAACAGAAAACGCCCCGACCTTGCAGCCGGGGCGTTTTCATATTCATGTGCCGTTACCGGTCAATCAGGCGAGATCGAACCGGTCAAGATCCATAACCTTTGTCCAGGCCGCAACAAAGTCGCTGATGAAGTGGCCTTCGGCGCCATTACCGGCATATATCTCGGCAAGGGCACGCAGCTGCGAGTTCGATCCGAAGATCAGATCAACGCGTGTGCCTGTCCATTTCACATCACCACTGGTGCGATCGGTGCCTTCAAAGACATCCTCAGCCTCGGATACCGGCTTCCACTCTGTAGCCATATCCAGAAGGTTAACGAAAAAGTCATTCGTCAGGCTTTCCGGACGATCGGTGAAGACGCCATGCTGCGCACCGTCAGTATTCGCATTCAGCACGCGCATGCCGCCAACCAGCGCCGTCATTTCCGGTGCTGTCAGGGTCATCAGATGCGCCTTGTCGAGAAGCAGTTCCTCGGCAGACACAACAAAGTCCGACTTCAGGTAGTTACGGAACCCGTCAGCCATCGGCTCCAGCACCGCAAAGCTTTCGATATCGGTCTGCTCCTGCAGCGCATCACCGCGACCAGCTGTGAACGGTACGCTCACATCATGGCCCGCACGCTTGGCAGCCTCTTCGATGGCAGCAGCGCCGCCCAGAACGATCAGGTCAGCCATCGACACCTGCTTGCCACCCGACTGGGCCGCATTGAATGTCGACTGCACGCCCTCGAGCGCATCGAGAACCTTGCCAAGCTGGGCCGGCTGGTTGACCTCCCACTCGCGCTGCGGGGTCAGGCGCAGGCGGGCACCATTGGCACCGCCACGCTTGTCCGAACCGCGATAGGTTGAGGCTGACGCCCATGCCGCACCCACAAGCTCGGATACTGACAGGCCTGTGGCCATGATGGCGTTTTTCAGCGACGCCACATCAGCATCATCGATCTTTGCATAATCAGGGGCCGGGATCGGGTCCTGCCAGATCAGGTCTTCAGCCGGCACTTCCGCACCGACATAGCGGGCCTTTGGCCCCATATCGCGGTGTGTCAGCTTGAACCAGGCACGGGCGAACGCATCGGCGAACTCGTCCATGTTCTCGTGGAACCGGCGCGAGATCTCCAGATATGAAGGATCGGTGCGCATCGCGATGTCGGTTGTTGCCATCATCGGTGCATGACGAAGTTCAGGATCATGCGCGTCAGGCACCAGATCACCAGCCGACGCGTCGGTCGGTGTCCACTGATAGGCACCTGCCGGGCTCTTTGTCAGCTCCCACTCATAGCCAAACAGCATATCGAAATAGCCGTTGTCCCACTTGATCGGGTTTGGTGTCCAGGCGCCTTCAAGGCCACTTGTTGTCGTGTGAACACCTTTGCCGGTACCGAAATCATTGCGCCAGCCAAGTCCCTGTTCCTGAATGCTTGCGCCTTCCGGCTCAGGTCCGACAAGGCCGGGATCACCAGCACCATGTGTCTTGCCGAAGGTATGACCACCAGCCACAAGCGCCACAGTCTCTTCGTCATTCATTGCCATGCGGGCGAATGTCTCGCGAATATCGCGTGCTGATGCCATCGGGTCCGGCTTGCCATTCGGGCCTTCCGGATTCACATAGATCAGTCCCATCTGCACAGCAGCAAGCGGGTTTTCCAGCTCGCGGTCACCGGTGTAGCGCTTGTCATCAAGCCAGGTGTCTTCTGCGCCCCAATAGATATCTTCTTCCGGCTCGAACACATCTTCACGACCGCCCGAGAAACCGAATGTCTTGAAGCCCATCGATTCCATCGCACAGTTGCCTGTAAAGACCATCAGGTCAGCCCAGGACAGCGCCTCACCATATTTCTGCTTGATCGGCCACAGAAGACGGCGCGCCTTGTCCAGGTTGCCATTGTCGGGCCAGCTGTTCAGCGGGGCAAACCGAAGGGTGCCCGCACCGGCACCGCCACGACCGTCACCGGTCCGGTATGTGCCTGCACTGTGCCATGCCATGCGAACGAAGAAGGGGCCATAATGACCGTAATCTGCCGGCCACCATTCCTGCGAATCTGTCATCAGGTCGAACAGATCCTTGCGCAATGCCTCAAGATCAATCGTCTTGAACGCTTCGGCATAATTGAAGTCCCGCGCCATCGGATTCGACAGGGCCGAATTCTGATGCAGGATTTTCAGGTTCAGCTGCTTTGGCCACCAGTCACGGTTTGACCGGACCCCGAAAGTGGTATGTTTGATGCCGCCATGCATCACCGGGCACTTGTTTTGTTCGTTCATGAATCTCTCCGAATTCGAAACGGGAATTTCGATGGGCCGACGTGTCCGACCTTACTACTCCCGCTTCCAACTTTATGAACCTGCACCGCGCAGGTCAAGCTGATTGGAATGGTTTTAAACTGGACAGAATGCCACATTCAGCTGGCGTTCATCACGCCTGATTAAATTTCACACCCGATTTACACCACGTGCGGCCTTAATCGGTTTCAGGTGAAATATGTATCAGTACATTGACAGCGTCGATGCTGTGCCCGTCAGGCGCATCAGGCAGGCCGGCAAGCTGCACCAGACCGGCCGGAATATCGAACAGCTGATCATTCTCGGCATCATAGAAATGGTGATGATGATCGGTGTTGGTATCGAACACGCTGTGCTCATTATGCACGGTAACGCGGCGCAAAAGCCCGGCTTCGGTAAACTGGTTCAGCGTGTTGTAGACAGTGCCCAGCGCCATCTGTTCGCCAGTGGCCAGAACGTCACGGGTCAGGCTGTCAGCCGACACATGGCGGTGCTGCCCATCAAGCAGTAAAGCCGCAAGCGCAAGGCGCTGACGCGTCGGCCGCAGGCCGGCGTCGCGGAGCCTTGTTACCAGTGTGGACGTATTGTCCCCGCTCAATAGCGAATCGATTGCATCACTCATCACGCGGTGAAAATGATGGGTTGCGCGCAACTTGTCAATAAGGCCTTGGCGCAGACGCCCATTCCGTGCTTTTTTGGGGGACCGTCGGCGCTGGAAACGGGTGCAGGAATGCATCATCCAACCGACAATATCAGGGGACCTCAAAATGCCGCCAATGCAGCAAAATTCATTTGATTACAACGATCTCATCAGCTGTGCAAAAGGCGAGATGTTCGGGCCGGGAAACCCGCAATTGCCCCTGCCGCCGATGCTGATGTGTGACCGGATCACGAACATCACTGATACAGGTGGACCCCATGACAAGGGGCTCATTCGGGCGGAATTGGATATTAATCCGGACCTGTGGTTCTTTCCCTGCCACTTTCAGGGCGACCCGGTCATGCCCGGCTGCCTTGGCATGGACGCGTTATGGCAGCTTGTCGGCTTTTTTCTCGGCTGGTCAGGCGGTGAGGGGCGCGGACGCGCGCTGTCTGTTGGTGAAGTCA
>CAJWDO010000003.1 GCA_913031555.1 uncultured Alphaproteobacteria bacterium
ACTCCCGACCCCCAGATTCGTAGTCTGGTGCTCTATCCAGCTGAGCTACGAGCGCATCCCCTGTCGGGGGCAATGCCCCCGTCAAAGGAGGCCGCACAATAGGCGAAGCCAGCGGGACTGGCAAGCTCTTTCAGGGTGACTTTCGGGGCAGCTACAGGTCCATCTGTCGGGGGGCCGGGTAACCACCTGCCGGGACGTTTGTGGGAACGGCGAAACAGGCTTGTCAATGCTGGCTGAAAGACTAATGTCAGGCTGTCCGGATTTCGGTGCCGGCGTTTCGTGACAGATTCAGTTTCGTGACAGATTCAGGGGTGGAAAACATGACGGACGGGTATGACAAGGCGTTTCCGGTGTCCTGGGAAGAGCTTCACCGCACATCAAAGGCACTTGCCTGGCGGCTTCTCGAACTTGGGCCCTTCGAGGGTATTGTCGCGGTGACGCGTGGCGGCCTCGTGCCGGCGGCGATTGTCGCGCGGGAGCTGGAAATCCGCCTCATCGAGACGGCCTGCATCTCGTCCTACCATGGCAGCGACCAGGGTTCGCTTGAGATACTGAAAAACGCGCCAAGCGCCGGCAAGGGCGCCGGCTGGCTAATTGTCGATGATCTGGTCGATACCGGCGAGACGGCGAAGGCGCTGCGGACAATGATGCCGGAGGCGCATTTCGCCACTGTCTATGCCAAGCCAGCGGGACGGCCGCTTGTCGACACCTTTGTTACCGAGGTATCGCAGGACACATGGATTTTCTTTCCCTGGGACATGGAACCCCAGCCATCAACGCCGATCATCGGCCGCCGCGACTGAGGCGCTGTCAATTGACCCGCCCGCCAGCTCATCGGCGCTGGCCGGATCGCTGAACATCTCAACGGGAAGCTGCAGCCTGAATTCGCTGCCATCTTCGGTCGAGCGGGTCAGCTTCAGATTGCTGCCCTGCGCCACCTCGAGGTCGCGCGCGATGGCCAGCCCGAGAGCGGTGCCGCCGCGCTGACGACTACGAAAGGCCAGAAACAGATCCTCCCACAGCCCGCGGGGAATTTCCGGCCCGTCATCGGCAATGTCGACGACGCCAAGCCGACCGGCACGCCAGATATCGATGCTGACTTCGGTGGCCCCGGCGGCGGCGTTGCGCGCCAGATTAAGCAGAATCCGCGCCATCATCGTGCGGTCAAGATAGAGATGGTCCGGCCCGCTATAATTCACTTGGATTCCTGAATCGGCGGCGGTTTCGGTGGCAAGGTCGGGCATCGTGATGATGTCCTGTTCGGGAATCGGTGTTTCGGCAAGGTAGTCCATCATTGACTGGCAGAGAATGACCGACTGTTCCAGCGAGCGCACGACATGCGGCGCGGCGCGGCGCACCCTTGGGTCCTCCGAGGCGATCAGCGTGTCGGCGACAAGCGTCGCCGAGGTCAGCACATTGCGCATGTCATGATTGATCTTCGCCACCGCCTCGCCGATATCGGCAAGCCGTTCGCGCTGGCGGAGCGCGATCAGCGTGTTGCGCTGCAGCGAATCAAGCGCCCCGGCCGCGGCAAGGAATTCGGGCGAACTGGTGAGCGCATCGGGAATTGGAATGGCCACCGCCGGATTGTCGCTGAACTCGTTGATAGTGTCGATCAGCGCGGTCAGCGGCGCCGAATAATGACGCTTGAGGAATCGCCGTACAAGCCAGATGATCAGCCCGAACACCGACGCGCATGCCAGAAGCCATTGCAGGAAGACACCCCGCAACGCGCCGCGAAGGCCCGGCGTGGCAGGGTCGAACAGGCGGTGCGAATCATCGCCCGGTCCGATCATGGCCCTTGGCTGGCGTGGTCCCGGCAGGATCAGATTCAGGCTGGTGCCAAGAAGTGTCAGCGTTGACAACGCCTGCAGATCGATGGCGGGCGCGCTGTTATCCCGCGCCGGACTCGCAGCTGTATGGGCCGGGGCTGGTGAATTGATGTGGGCAATCACCATCTGACGATAGAGTGTCGGTATCGTAGCAAGCCCCGAGACGATCACCATCATGAGAAAGGCTGTCGCAAGGATGGCCGGATATAAAGCCTTTTGGCGCATCAGAATATTTCCACTGCCAGAACCGGTCAAGTATAGGTCGGATTAGTCTTCGGACGGTCAGCGTTTCGTTTTATGCCATAGGCGGCGCGGTATCGCCACCTCAACGGCCGAAAACAATTGACACCCGCCTGTCCGCCCCCTACAAACCGACCAGTTTCTGACAACCTGTTGAATTCGCGAAGGGAGCGTCGCCATGAAACGCACCTATCAACCCAGTGTTCTCGTCCGCAAGCGCCGGCACGGCTTCCGTGCGCGTATGGCCACCGTCGGTGGCCGCCGCGTTCTGCGGGCCCGCCGCGCCAAAGGCCGGGCACGCCTGTCCGCCTGACGGTATGAAGGCGCCGCGGTGACCGCAATGGTCAGCATCCCGTCGCGTGCCGGATTTCTGGCAGCGCGAGACAGCGGTATAAAGGCAGTATCGAAGGGCTTCATCCTGCAGGCCGTGCCAACTGGCCGGCCGGAATGCCGTCTCGGACTGACAGCATCACGAAAAGTCGGTAATGCGGTGCGTCGCAATCGGGCGCGTCGGCGTCTGCGCGCACTGGCCCGCACCGAACTTGCGAATCGCGCCAGAAGTGGCACCGACTATGTGATGATTGCCCGCGGTGGCACGGCCGACCGCGACTGGTCCGACCTTGTCAGCGATCTTGGCAAGGCCCTCGGTTATCTTCACCGGACGATGGATCATCGGGGCGACCCCCCGAAAAAAGTGTCGTGATGCCGCTATGGGCAGTCCTGAAGCGTGCCGTCGAACGTCTTCTGGCCGCACCGCTGATCCTTGTTATCTGGACCTACAGGCTGTTCATTTCACCGTTATTGGGTGCTAATTGCCGGCATTTGCCAACCTGTTCTGAATATGCAGTCGAGGCATTGCAGCGTCATGGCCCCTTGCGCGGTGGAATCTTTGCGCTAAAACGTATCTCGCGCTGTCATCCGTGGGCGACGCCGGCATTTGATCCGGTGCCGCGCGCGGAACAGGATGGCGCTGCCGGAGAAGGCCGGCGCGGCGGCTGAAAGCCTGTTTCAAAATCTGGTGCATATGAATGCGTGCATACAAACGCACAGGGACATGATTGATGAACCCCGAAAACCGTAACATGATCCTTGCCATCAGCCTTTCGATGGCGGTGCTTTTTGGCTGGCAGGTCTTTGTCGTCGGCCCAGAGTTGGAAAAGGACGCGGCACGCCAGCAGGCGATTACTGAAATGCAGGCTGAAGAGGCCGAAGCCGAGAACGCCACGCCGCAGGCCGAGAACGCCGGCGCGACACCGGCAGGCGTTGCCGTCACCGAAGCAAGGCCGGCCGACAACGCGCCGCGAATCATCATTGATGCGCCGCTTGTCTCGGGGTCGATCTCACTGGCAGGTGCGCGGATCGACGATGTGATGCTGAAAGGTTATCGCCAGACGCAGTCCGAGGATTCGCCTTTCATCCAGTTCCTGCAGAAGACAAGTTCCGATCTACCCTATTTTGCCGAGTTCGGTTGGGCTGCCGGCAGTGGCGATCAACCCATGCCGACGGCCGACAGCCTGTGGAGCGCCGATCGCCAGAGCCTGGCACCGGGTGCCCCGGTCTCGCTGACCTGGGATAATGGTGAGGGCCTGACATTCCGGCGGACGCTGTCGATCAACGAGGATTATCTGATCACTGTCGATGACAGTGTCGAGAGCCGTCTCGACGCGCCGGTGACGCTGTTTCCCTATGGGCTTGTCAGGCGTCACGGCACACCGCCGACAACTGGGATCTATATCCTCCATGAAGGTGCGCTCGGCGTGTTCGACGAGACGCTTCGCGAGGAGGATTATGATGACATGCAGGATGCCAATGGCGGGGTGATTGACGTCACCCCGGAAACGGCGGGTGGCTGGATCGGCATCACCGACAAATACTGGCTTGCCGCGCTGGTGCCGGACCAGTCGGTGCGGATCAACTACGCCTTCAAATCACTTGGTGGTGGCGAGGACCGCTATCAGGTCGATTATATCGCCGCCGTGGGACAGCTGCTGCAACCGGGACAGGTGGTGGCAAGCAAGACACTGTTGTTTGCCGGTGCCAAGAAAGTCTCGCTTCTTGATCGCTATTCCAAGGAATTCGGCATTCCGAATTTCGATCTGGCGATTGATTTCGGCTGGTTCTATTTCCTCACCAAGCCGTTCTTCCTGGTGATCAACTGGCTGTATGGCATCCTTGGCAATTTCGGTGTCGCGGTGCTTGGTTTCACGGTGATTGTGAAGCTTGTCTTCTTCCCGCTGGCCAACAAATCCTACCGTTCTATGGGCAAGATGCGGCTGTTGCAGCCGAAGATTCAGCAGATTCGCGAGAAGCATTCCGAAGACAAGATGGCGATGAATCGCGAGATGATGGAGCTTTACAAGACCGAAAAAATTAACCCGGCGGCGGGTTGTCTTCCCGTGCTGCTGCAGATTCCGGTCTTCTTCGCGCTGTACAAAGTGCTGTTTGTGACCATCGAGATGCGGCATGCGCCGTTCTTTGGCTGGATTACCGATCTGTCCGCGCCGGATCCAACCTCGGTCCTTAACCTGTTCGGGCTGCTTCCCTATTCGGTAGGTTTCCTGCCGCCGTTTCTACAACTTGGCATCTGGCCGATCCTGATGGGAATCTCGATGTTCCTTCAGATGCGCCTCAATCCGGCGCCGCCCGATCCTGTGCAGGCGAAGATCTTTCAGTTCATGCCGCTGATTTTCACTTTCCTTCTGGCGACATTCCCTGCCGGGCTGGTGATCTACTGGACCTGGAACAACCTTCTTTCGATGGCGCAGCAATGGTACATCATGCGCAGAATAGCGAAGGGGAGCTGACGGCCGAGGATCTCGAGGCCGGACGCCTTCTGTTTGCCGGTGGCTGCGATTTCATCGCCGCCGCCAACAACATGCGCGTGTTGCCACCTGAAGGCCTGCCTGAAATCTGCTTTGCTGGCCGCTCCAATGTCGGCAAATCATCGCTGATCAACACGCTGACCGGGCGGCGGGCGCTGGCCCGCACCTCGCAGACACCGGGCCGCACCCGGCAGTTGATCTTCTTCGATCTGGCCAGCCGTTTGCAGCTTGTCGATCTGCCCGGCTATGGCTATGCGTCGGCGCCAAAGACCGACATCAAGGCCTGGACGACGCTGACCCGCAAATTCCTGGCTGGCCGGGCCTCGCTGCAGCGGGTGTTCCTGCTGATTGATTCGCGACGTGGCGTCGTCGCCGCGGATTCCGAAATTATGACGCTTCTCGATGCCAGCGCGGTGTCCTGGGCGGTGGTGATGACGAAGGCTGACAAGTTGAAGCCGGCCCCGCTCGAGACAGTCTGCGCCGCCACGGCGGAGACGGTTGGCCGCCATGTTGCCGCCTATCCACAGATTTTCGTGACCTCGTCGCAGGAAGGTGGTGGTATCGCCGAGCTGCGCGCGCACCTCGCCGGGATGGCGCTGCCGCGCGGCTAGGGCGTAATGGGATTTGGGCGAACAACACTTGCGCCGGGTACCGGCTTGCCGATAGTTTGACGCTCGGCGCGGAACGCCCCTGACAGTTTGAAAGGTAAAATAATGGGCGACACACCTTCTTCCCTGCAATCGAGGCTGATTGAGCGGACGGGTATGCTTGTCGAGGCACTCCCCTTCATGCGCCGATATTCCGGACAGACGATTGTCGTGAAGTTTGGCGGCCATGCAATGGGCGAGCCGGAATATGTTGCCTCCTTTGCCGCCGATATCGCGCTTCTCGACCAGGTCGGCGCGCGGCCGGTTGTTGTTCATGGTGGTGGCCCGCAGATCGGCGAGATGCTGACCAAGCTGGAGATCAAATCGAATTTCGTTGATGGGCTGCGGGTGACCGACGAGGCCACGATCTCGGTTGTCGAGATGGTGCTTGCCGGCGGTATCAACAAGGCGCTTGTGGCGGCAATCGCCGGGGCCGGTGGCCGCGCTGTCGGGATCAGCGGCAAGGATGGCGGGCTGATCAGGGCGCGCAAGCTTCTTGGCAAGAGCCGGGCCGAGGGAAGCGCCATTGAACAGGCAGTCGATCTCGGTTTTGTCGGCGAGCCGGAACAGATCAATACCGATGTGCTGAACGCCCTGAATGCCGGCAATCTCATCCCGGTCGTTGCGCCGGTGGGAAGTGATGCCGCTGGCGAGACCTATAATATCAATGCCGATACGGCCGCCGGCGCCATCGCCGCGGCGCTTGGCGCCACCCGCATGCTGATGCTGACCGATGTTGCCGGCGTTCTGGACAGGGATGGCGAGCTGATCTCCGAACTGACGGTCAGTCAGGCGGAAGCGCTGATCCGCGACGGCACCGTGTCGGGGGGTATGATTCCGAAAGTCGAAACCTGTATCAATGCTGTTCTCGGGGGAGCCGAAGCCGCGGTGATCATGGATGGGCGGGCACCACATGCGCTGCTTGTCGAATTGTTCACCGAGCATGGAATGGGAACCTTCATCAACGCCGATTGACCGGCCATTTCCGAGAAAGGCACCTTGCCGATGTCTCCTGCTTCAAAGTCACCGCTGAACTTTCCCACTGACGAGATCCGGGATTGGGTATTCGATCTGGACAACACCATCTATCCGGCACGATCGCAGCTGTTCCTGCGCGTTGCCGTGCGCATCACCGACTTTGTCGCGCAGCATTTCAAGGTGCCGCATGACGAGGCGCGGGTGATCCAGAAGGACCTGTTCTATCGCTATGGCACGACGATGCGTGGGCTGATGGTCGAGGAAAACCTGGCGCCGGAGGATTATCTGCATTTCGTGCATGATATCGACGTCAGCGACCTGCCGCACGAAACCGAGCTTGACCAGCTCCTGGCAAACCTGCCGGGGCGCAAGCATATCTTCACCAACGGCACGGTGCCGCATGCCGAGAACATTCTCGGCGCTTATGGTATCAGGCATCATTTTGACCACATCTTCGATATTGTCGGGGCTGATTTTGTCCCGAAACCGGAACAGAAGGCCTTTGACAGTTTCGTGACGACAACCGGCATCGACCCGCTTGGAGCCGTGATGGTCGAGGATATGGCCCGCAACCTGGAACCCGCGCACGCGATTGGCATGCGTACGGTGTGGCTTGTCAGTGATTATGACTGGGCCGCCAAGGGGGCCGATGAGGCCTATGTGCATTTTGTCGCCGAGGATTTGAAGAGCTTCCTTTCGGCCCTTGCCATTCCGGCCTGAAAGGTCGATATCAACACAGGAACAGATGAAGGTGAGGGCGTGTTGTTTTCGGTCTCGCCCGGTGAAAAGAATGGAGACGAAGATGGATTTGGCGCAGCTGGAACAGGACATCAACGCAGCATGGGACTCGCGTGACACCATTGGCGCTGACACCACGGGCCCGGTTCGTAACGCGGTATCAGCGGCGCTTGAGATGCTGGACAACGGTACGGCGCGAGTTGCCGAGCCGCGTGGTAACCATCAATGGCATGTCAATCAGTGGCTGAAGAAAGCCGTTCTGCTGTCCTTCAGGCTGAATGACATGGCGGTGATTCCGTCCGGGACCGCCTATCCCGGCCATGGTGAGGCTGCCTGGTGGGACAAGGTGCCGTCGAAATTCGCCGGTTGGGGCGAGGCCGAGTTCCGCAATGCAGGCTTCCGTGCCGTTCCGGGCTGTGTTGTCCGGCATTCGGCGCATGTCGCCGCCGGCGCCGTGCTGATGCCAAGTTTTGTCAATCTCGGCGCCTATGTCGACAGCGGCACGATGGTCGATACCTGGGCGACGGTCGGGTCCTGCGCGCAGATTGGCAAGAATGTGCATCTGTCCGGCGGTGCCGGCATTGGCGGCGTTCTCGAGCCGCTACAGGCCGGCCCGGTGGTGATCGAGGATGATTGCTTTATCGGTGCCCGCTCCGAGGTTGTCGAGGGTGTGGTTGTCGAACAGGGCGCGGTATTGTCCATGGGCGTCTTCATCGGCGCATCGACAAAGATCGTCGACCGCGTTACCGGCGAGGTCCATATGGGCCGGGTGCCGGCCTATTCGGTTGTTGTTCCCGGCGCGCTTCCCGGCAGATCACTTGCCGACGGGTCACCCGGGCCGTCGCTTGCCTGCGCCGTGATCATCAAGCAGGTCGATGAAAAGACACGCTCCAAGACCTCCGTCAACGAATTGCTGCGCGACTGATGGGTCCGGCGCTGTCGCATGCTGTAGAGCTGACACAGCGGTTGATCCGCTGCCCTTCGGTGACGCCGCATGAGGGCGGCGCGCTCACCTGTCTCGAGGGCGAACTGACGGCGCTTGGGTTTGTCTGCCAGCGACTGCCGTTCGGCGCAGGTGATGACCGCATCGACAATCTGTTCGCCCGCCGTGGCACCGAAGGCCCGCATATCAGTTTTGCCGGCCATACCGATGTTGTTCCCGTCGGCGACCACGATGCCTGGACGCATGATCCATTTGGTGCGTTGATCGAGGATGGGCGTCTGTATGGGCGCGGTGCGGCCGATATGAAAAGCGGCATTGCCGCCTTTGTCGCCGCTGTCGCCCGCCTTCCCGCCGATGCGGCCAGAGGGTCGATCAGCTTGCTGATCACCGGCGATGAAGAGGGAGACGCCATCAACGGCACCGTGAAGATGGTCGAATGGGCGGCGGCGAATGGCCATCAACCCGACATGTGTATTGTCGGCGAGCCCACCAACCCGAAGACGCTTGGCGATGTCATCAAGAATGGCCGGCGCGGCAGCCTGTCGGGTCATCTTGTTGTCGAAGGGCGGCAGGGGCATGTTGCCTATCCGCATCTTGCCGACAATCCGGTGACAAGGCTTCTGGCCATGCTGGCGCCGGTGAATGGCTGCGAGCTGGATGGCGGCACCTCGCATTTTGGCCCGTCGGTGGCGCATGTCACGACAATCGATGTCGGCAACCCGGCAACAAATGTCATTCCGGCGCGGGCCGAGGCCCGTTTCAACATCCGCTTCAATACCGAACACAGCGCGGCCGGTCTGATCGGTTGGCTGGAGGAGCATTTCGCCAGGGTCGGTGGCGACTGGACGGTCAGCTGGAAATCGAATGCGGAGCCCTTCATCACCGCGCCGGGCCGACTTACCGAGCTGTTGTCGGATGCCAGCGAGGCTGTCACCGGCCGTCGTCCGGAACTGTCAACCACTGGCGGCACCTCGGATGCGCGCTTCATCACGAATCTCTGCCCGGTGGCCGAATTCGGCCTTGTCGGACAGACCATGCATCAGGTTGACGAGAATGTTCTGACAGCGGATATCGACGGGCTCAGCGCGATCTATGAAGAATGTCTGCGCCGTTTCTTTACTGGAGGCGTGGCGTGAACGAGGCTGACAACTCATTGGCATTCGGGCGTCTTGCGGAGCTTTTCAAGCGCACCCTTCTGGTGATGCTTGGCCGCCGGCCGATCAGTGGCAGCTATGCCTTCGATGCGCCGGCGGTCTGGCAGGCGATCTGGGCGTCGGTGATCTTTACCTTCATCGTGTCGGTTTATCCCGGCCTGCGGACCGGCATCGGTGTGCTGGCGGCCAATTTGATCTTGCAGCTTGTTGCCGTCGTTCTGATGGTGCTTCTGTTCGCGACAATTCTTCGCGGTGCCGGCCTGTCCGACAGGCTTTTTGCCTTCACCGTGCCCTTTCTGTGGGTCGAGAACGTCCAGCATCTTGTCGGGGGGTTGGTGCAGAATCTGGTCATTGTCTCCGGTGACGCGACGATGCTGGTCCTGATAACGCCGCTGATCTTCTGGACCGTCTACTGGCTCTGGCGGATCGGCCGCGATCAGCTTGGCCGTGGTGGCTGGTTCGCCACTGGCCTGTTGTTCCTGTCATTCGTGATTGATGCCGGCCTGTTCATGTTTGTGCAGTCGCGCGTCCAGATTCCGGGTTGATCTAAAAAGGGTAGGTCACCTTGGTCAGATACAGTCCTTCCGGCGGGGCGGTTGGGTCGGCGGCAGACCTGTCGCGCGCCCGCAACGCCGCCGCGACATCATCCGGTGTCCATTTGCCTGTTCCCACCAGTGCCAGTGTGCCGACGATGTTGCGGACCTGATGATGCAGGAATGACCGTGCGGCGGCATGAACATGAACCTCCTCGCCAATCGTCTCCACCCGCAGCTCATCCAATGTCCGCAATGGGCTGTCGGCCTGGCATTGGCTGGCGCGAAAGCTGGTGAAATCATGCCGCCCGACAAGCTGTTCGGCTGCCAGCTGCATGGGTGGTACGGCAAGGGCGGCGCGGTGATGCCAGACCCGCCCGAGATCAAGTGCCGGCGGGGCGAGTCGTGGCAGGATGCGGTAGAGATAGCGTCTGCCGGTGGCGGAAAACCTGGCATGTGCCTCGGCCGGCACCTCGTGCGCGCTGCGGACGGTCACCGGATGTTCCGCTGTCAGCGCGTTCAGCGCCGCCATCACCCGCGCCGCGTCAAACCTGTCCGGAACATCCAGATGCGCCACCTGGCCGGTGGCATGGACGCCGGAATCGGTGCGGCCGGCACCCTGTATGGGGCAGTCACCGCCGGTGAGCGTACACGCTGCCGCCTCCAGAACCTGCTGCACCGAT
The DNA here is from genome assembly GCA_913031555.1 of uncultured Alphaproteobacteria bacterium. Lineage (GTDB taxonomy): Bacteria > Pseudomonadota > Alphaproteobacteria > Puniceispirillales > Puniceispirillaceae > UBA8309. The sequence goes on from CAJWDO010000003.1 coordinate 10,571, forward strand.
ATGCCGTTATCCTGACGCTGCCAGCCGACAAACGGCCCGCCATCATACTCGATGGTGATGAAGATGCGGTGTGTCATGCGCCCACCACACCGATGGCGCTGCCAACCGACAGCGGATTGCCGTTCAGAAAGGCGCGCGCCGACATCGCCTTGCCGCCTGCCGGCTGAACCTCGTCGAGGATGATCTCGCCGGCACCGGTGCCGATCCGCATGCCGCCCTGCGAATCAAGCCCAAGATAATGCCCCGCCGCGCCAATGCCTGCCGCATCACCATGTCTGGCGGCACGGATGCGGATGCGTCCCTTCGGGCCGGTGAACCAGGCACCCGGCACCGGGGTGAAGGCGCGGATCCGGCGGTCAATCACCAGCGCCGGCAGATGCCAGTCGATCTCGGCTTCGGCCGGGGTCAGCTTCGGGGCATAGATTGCGGCCGTGTGATCCTGCGGCTGCTGCCTCTCGAGGACAGCGGGGAGGTCCGCCACCACCTCGCCAAGCAAATCGGCGGTCAGCATCGACAGCCTGTCATGAAGGCTGGCGGCGGTTTCGGTGTCGCCAATGGTGCATTCCCGTCGATCCAGCACCGGCCCGGTATCCAGCCCGGCCTCCATAACCATGGCGCAGACGCCGGTTTTCGTATCACCGGCGGCGATGGCGCGCTGGATTGGTGCGGCGCCGCGCCAGCGAGGCAGCAGCGAGGCATGCCCGTTGATGCAGCCGAAACGCGGCATCGCCAGCACCTTCGGCGGCAGGATCAACCCATAGGCAACGACGATGAAGACATCTGCCTTCAGCGCCGCCAGTGCGGTTGCATCATCATCAGTTTTCAGGCTTTCCGGGTGGTGGACCGTCAGTCCGTGTGCGGCGGCATATGCTGCCACCGGCTGCGGTGTTTCGCGCATACCGCGGCCGGCGCGGCGCGGCGGTTGTGTGTAGACGGCCAACACCTCGTGCGCGCCGGCAAGCCGGTCGAGCGTCGGAATGGCGAAGTCCGGGCTTCCCATGAAAACAATCCGCCGGCGTGTCATGGCTGACCTCTAGTCGTCGCCATTGACCTGGCGAAGCTCTTTCAGTGCCCGTCGCACGATCATGTCGCGTTTCAGCCGCGAGATATGGTCGATAAACAATACCCCATCCAGATGGTCGATCTCGTGCTGCACACAGGCGGCAAGAAGTCCCTCGCACCGCATCATCTGCTCAGTGCCGTCAATGGTGATATAGCGGACATCGACATGCGCCGGCCGTTTGACCTCGGCGGTCTGTTTCGGGATCGACAGGCAGCCTTCTTCCAGGATGGCTGTCTCGTCGGATCTGGCGACAATCTCGGGGTTGATCATCTTGTGCAGTTCCGGCGCCTCATCAGGCCCGCAATCCATCACGATCAGCCGCTCCGAGACATTGACCTGAGGCGCGGCAAGACCGATCCCGGGCGCGTCATACATCGTTTCGGCCATGTCATCGAGAAGCTGACGAACACCATCCGTCACCTCGCGCACGGGTGCCGCCACCCGGCGAAGCACCGGGTCGGGGATGAAGATGATGGGGATCAGCGCCATAGCCCTTCCCTTTCTCGCCGTCAAATGTCCGGCTTCTGGATTAGGGGATGCCGGCGAAGCAGTCAAGTTGCAGTCGGCCGGTGGTCATGCCAGACTGAGATGGCAGGCGATGGCAATGATTCTGCGTTGCTGGCCGAACCAGTCAGACCGACTCTCCAGACGGACATTTCACCCATGCCGCTTGACATGATGATTATCCTTTTTGCGCTTGCCGGCATCGCCGGCCTTGTTGTTATGCTTCTGCGCCAACGAACCGGGGGGCATGACAGCGAGACGCTGGCCGAGCTGAAGGGACAGCTTGCCCAGCTTGCCGCTCAATCCGGCGAGCTCCAGAAAATTGTTGCCGCGCAGATGCAGGACACCGAGGGCCGTCTCGGCACCCGTCTTGAAAACTCGCTTCGTGACCAGAATGACCGCACCAACCGCTCGCTCACCGGCATGGCCGAGAAGCTTGCCGTGATCGAGCAGGCGAACGCCCATATATCGGCGCTGTCCGGTCAGGTTGGCGAGCTGCAGAATATCCTGTCGAACAAGCAGGCGCGCGGCAGTTTCGGTGAAGTGCAGCTGGAAAACCTGATTCGTGACGCGCTTCCTGAAAGTGCTTTCAATTTCCAGCATACGCTTGGCAATGGCCGCCGTGTCGATTGTTTCCTTGATATGCCGGCGCCGCCGGGTCCGATCTGCATCGATTCCAAGTTTCCGCTGGAATCCTACCGGACGCTGACCACTGCCAATGGCGAGGCCGAACGTACTGCGGCCCGCCGGATGATGGAAACGGATGTAAAGAAGCATATCAACGACATCGCCGAGCGTTATATCATCCCGGGCGAGACGGCGGACAGCGCGATCATGTTCCTGCCGTCGGAATCGGTTTATGCCGAAATCAATCTGCAGCTCCCCAAGCTTGTCGAGGAAAGCCGTCGCCGCCGCGTCTACATGGCCGGGCCGGACAATCTGATGCTGATCCTGCATACGGTGCGGGCGATCCTGCGTGATGCGCGTATGCATGAGGCCGCCGGTGTCATCAAGGCCGAGGTCGAGACGATGCTGCAGGATGTCTCGCGGCTTGATGAGCGGATCAAGAAGCTGGCAATGCATTTTGGCCAGGTTGAGAAGGATATCGACGATATCCAGATCTCCAATCGCAAGATTTCGTCACGCGGCGCGAAGATCACCCAGATCGATGTCAGTGACGGGCGCGCTCCGTCGCCAGAATTGCCACCCGAAACAACCGGCCGCGGTGGTCACTGACCACCAATTCGCCCGCGCGCCTTCAGCGCCTGTGCCAGCGTGCCGTCATCGAGGAAATCCAGTTCGCCACCAACCGGCACGCCATGCGCCAGCCTTGTCACCTCGATCGAGAGCGGTGCCAGCTTTTCATGAAGGTAATGTGCCGTTGTCTGCCCTTCGACGGTGGCCGGCAGGGCGAGGATCACCTCGCCAACATCATCGCCCGCGCGGGTCACCAGCCTGTCAATATTCAACTCGGCCGGCCCGCGCCCGTCAATGGCACTGAGCGTGCCACCAAGAACGTGATACAGCCCACGATAGACGGCGGCGCGTTCCATCGCCCAGAGATCGCCCACATCCTCGACAACGCAGATGGTCCGCCGGTCGCGCTGCGTATCGCGGCACAGGCGGCAGACATCACCAGTATCGAGATTGCCGCAATCGGCGCAGCCCCGGATGCCGCGCGCCACTTGCCCCAGATCCTCGGCAAGTGGCAGCATCAGCCTGTCACGGTTTTGTAGCAGATGAAGCACCGCCCGTCGGGCCGAGCGCGGACCAAGTCCGGGAAGACGGGCCATCCGGCGGATCAAATTGTCGAGCTGCGAATCCATCGGACTCCCGGGATCAGAAGGGCAGGGACATGCCCGGCGGCAACGGCAGGCCACCGGTAATTTCCTTCATCCGCGACGCCATTGCCGTATCGGCCTCGCCTTTGGCGTTGTTTGCCGCCAGACGGATCATGTCCTCGAGGATCGAGACATCGTCACCATCAATGGCGGCCGGATCAATCTTCACACCGCGTATTTCACCCTTGCCGGCGACCGTCACCGTCACGGCACCGCCGCCAACGCTGGCGGTGAATTCGGTGTCGGCCATTTCCTGCTGCAGCGCTTCCATGCGCGTCTGCATTTCCTGAACCTTCTTCATCATGCCGGCCATGTTGCGCATCATGTCGGGTTATCCTCATTCGGCTGGTCTGTATGGGGCCGGGTGACAGGCGTGACGGATTCGACAGGCGTGACGGATTCGATTGTCGCGCCGGGGAAGGTCCCGGTGATGGCCCTCATCAACGGGGTTTCGGCAATCGACTCGATCTCGCGCTGTTGCGCCTCGCGCCGCGCCTCGGCGATGGTCATGCCGCCCGGTCCATCGGACAGGCTGACCATCCAGCGCTCTTCGGTCCAGTCGCTGAGGCGGCGCGCCATTTCACCAGGCAGGCTGTCCGGTGCGCCGTCGGTCAGGCAGATATCAAGAAGGCCTGGTTGCATGCTGACAAGTCTTACATGGCTGCGGATATGCGCTGCCAGCAACGGATCATTCCGTGCCTCCGCCAGTTCGGAAATATCCATCAATGATTGTGGCTGAGGGGTTGTCACACTTTCAGGTTCGGCAGCTGGAGTTGGTGCCAGCATTGGTGAGGGTGACGATACAGGTGCCGGTTGCGCCGCCACAGAGTCACCGCCGCCGGCGCGCATCGTCACCTGTGGTGACGGGTCGTCTGTTGGTGAAGGTGCCGTCATTTCGGGCTGTGCCATATCAGGTGCCGCGGTCGGTGCCACCGCCATGTCACCACCATTCTTTGACGGTGCCGTGGTCGGTGCGGACTGTGGTGGCGGGTTGCTCGCCGCCAGGCGCTGAACGATGTCACCGGGGGTCGGCATATTGGCAAGATGCGCCAGCCGGATGACCAGCATTTCGGCCGCGGCTGGCGGCTGCGGCGCCGATGCCACCTCGCCATGGCCTTTCAACAGCATCTGCCAGGCCCGTCCAAGTCGCGCGATCCCCATCTGTGCCAGTGCATCAACAGCATCCTTTTCGGATTCCAGCAATGTGTCGAGTGCGCCGCCGGCGGCCTTCTGGCTGGCGCGGTGAACAAGGTCCATCAGATCCGAGATGATCATTTCGGGCTCGGCGCCGCCGGCCATTGTGTTGGCAAGCGCGGCAAGCGCGCCAGCCGTTTCGCCCCGCATCGCCGAATCGAGGATGACGATAGAGTCGGTTCGCCCGGGGCGGCCGAGCATTTCGGTGATGCTGTCGATGGTCATCCTGTCGCCGGTCATCGCCGCCGCCTGGTCGAGAAGCGACAGCGCATCGCGGACCGATCCCTCGGCGGCGCGGGCAATGGCGGTGATGGCCTCGGAGTCGGCGGTGATCGATTCGCGCTCGCAGATGCTGACAAGATGTGTTGCCAGCATCTCGGTTGGCACGCGCCGCAGATCAAAACGCTGACATCGTGACAGGATGGTGACCGGCACCTTGCGAATCTCGGTGGTGGCAAGAATGAATTTTACATTGTCGGGCGGTTCTTCAAGCGTCTTCAGCAGCGCGTTGAACGCGCTCTTCGACATCATGTGAACCTCGTCGATGACGTAGATCTTGAAACGTCCCGAGACCGGTCGGTAGCCAACCCCCTCGATGATCTCGCGTGCATCATCGACGCCGGTATGGCTCGCAGCGTCGATTTCCAGAACATCGACATGGCGGCCGGCGGCAATGGCCTGGCATGGCTCGCAGCTTCCACACGGCTCCAGCGTTGCACCCCCCTCACCATCAGGCCCGATGCAATTCAACCCACGGGCCAAAAGCCGTGCTGTCGAGGTTTTGCCGACACCGCGAACACCCGTCAGAACAAAGGCATGCGCCAAGCGGCCGAGTGACAGTGCGTTTTCCAGCGTGCGGACAAGCGCTTCCTGGCCGATCAGCTCGGAAAAACGCTCGGGACGGTACTTGCGCGCAAGTACCCGGTAACCTGTCAGGACGCTGTCGCTCATGATGTCTGAAACCTAGCGCAGCAAGGGTCGATTTGCCACCGGTAACTGCTCGGTGGCGGCCCTTGTCGTGCCCAAAGTCGCTCGCCGGTGTCGCTCCCGGGGTCGCGCCTTCTGATATCGATCATCGGATGAAGGGAGGCGGAAGACTGAACGACCCGTGCGAAAACGACCCTGGCTGCTTCCTTTCGGATCTGACCGGTTAGACCGACAGCGCGTCCGTCCAGCCTCCCTAACCTTTATATGGATGAAAGCGGCAGGGGGGACAAGCCATTATTGTCAGGGACAAACTGGTCAGCCTGTCCCGAATACATCCCGACACCGCCGCGATGTTGCCTGCCAATAATCTGCCTGCCAATGATCTAATTGTTGGCACGCACATGGCTTGCCGGGTAGGTGCCGAGGATTGTCACTTCACCATCCTGGCAGTAGAAGCGAAGCTCCTCAATTGCGAGTTTCATTTCCGGGGCCTCGATATGGCCCTCGACATCGACATAGAATTGCGCGTGCTCCGCGGAACCGGGCCGCAGATAGCTTTCCAGCTTGGTCAGATTGACGCCGTTCGTGGCAAATCCGCCAAGTGCCTTGTAAAGCGCCGCCGGCACACTCCGAAGTTTGAACACCATGGTGGTCATCATCCGCGCGCCATTCAGCGGCGGTGTGACGTCGGTCCGCGACATCACAAGAAAACGCGTGGTGTTGTGCTCGGCATCCTCGGCCGAGGTCAGCAGAACATCAAGGCCATAGATCTGGCCGGCAAGTTCCGAAGCGATGGCGCCAATGGCCGGGTCGCCGCGTTCGGCGATATCCTTGGCGGCGCCGGCGGTGTCGGAATGCATGACAGGCGTCAGACCCAGCGAGCGAAGCCGCTCGCGGCATTGCGCAAGTCCCTGCGCATGGCTGTGAACCTCGGCAAGCGTCTCGAGCGTGGCACCCTGTGGCGCCAACAGATGATGATTGACCCGCTGGAAATGCTCGCCATTGATGAAAAGGCCGGATCCGGGGAGAAGATGGTGGATGTCGGCCACCCGCCCGGCGATCGAATTCTCGACCGGTACCATGGCCAGCGCGGCGCGGCCTTCCTGAACGGCGAGGATCATATCCTCGAACGAGGCGCAGGCAAGCACCTCCATCTCCGGCTTTACCGCCTGACAGGCCATATGCGAATAGGCGCCAGGCACGCCCTGGAAAGCGATGATATTGCTGCTGTCGCTCATGAAATTGGGTTTCCGTTGCTGTCCTCAGGCGGCATCCCGCCGGCGCGCGAGTATCATGTCATGGTCAGATGCTGTCAATGTTGCTGGTCGCCAATTCACGGGCCGCTGAGTCGTTGCCGTGTCGCGGCAAGATCTTCCTCGGTATCGACACCCGCCGGCGCCGCGTCGATCTCGGCCACGGCAATAGTCATGCCGGCCTCCAATGCGCGAAGCTGCTCCAGCTTTTCGGCCATCTCCAACGGTGAGGGAGGCAGTTCGACAAACCGCGCCAGCGCCCCACGTCGCCATCCATAGACGCCGACATGATGATATTTAGGTGCTGTACCGGTTGGCACCGGCGCGCGGCTGAAATAGAGCGCCCTGCCGATACGGGGTATGCCGATACGGGGTATGCCGATACGGGGTATGCCGATACGGGGTATGCCGATAGTGGGCGTTGCCGTGCCGTCCTGCCAGCTGACCACCGCCTTGACGATTTGCGCGCGCGCCGCCTCTTCCTCGTCGGCAAGGGTGACAAGCGTCGACAGTTCGGCCCGGCTGTGCTCGGCTGTGGCAAGAAGTGTCGCCGGAACCATCGGGTCAAGCTCGGGAAGGTCGCCCTGCAGGTTGAGGATCAGATCGAATTGCCGGTCCGGGTCGATCCGTTCAACCGCCTCGAAGGTGCGATCCGATCCTGACGGGTGATCGGCCCGTGTCTTCACCGCATTGCCGCCTGCCGCGCGGACGGCCTCGACGATGGCGTCATCGTCGGTCGCCACCCATACAGGCGCGATATCGGCGGCCCTGGCGCGTTCCAGGACATGCTGGATCATCGGCTTGCCGGCGATGTCGGCAAGTGGTTTTCCCGGCAGTCGGCTGGCTGCCATACGGGCGGGAATGATGATGACAGGTGACAGGGGCGAACTCATGATGCGGCAATTCATCACATAATCGACGATTTGCCTAGGCAAAAGGCGCAAATAGGCTGATCTGGGGCTTGAGGGCAACGGGCAATTTCGGTAAGAGATGAGCGGTGGGCAGGCCTTGCGTTGGTCTGCCGCAAGACAGTTTAGGGGGGAGCTTCCGCGTCAGCGGGAGATGTAAGCATGGACGAACTGGGTCTGAACAAGCTTTTTGCCGGCATCCTTGTTGCCAGCCTGTTGCTGATGACAGGGGTGAAGCTTGCCGAAGTTCTCGTGCCGCATAGCGAGCTCGAGCAGAATGCCTATGTCATCGAGGTGCCAGAGGGCGGTGCGGTAGCCGCCGCCGCGCCGGCAGACAAGGGCCCGGAGCCTATCATGGCGCTGCTGGCCAGTGCTGACGCCGTAGCCGGTCTGAAGCTGGCAAAGAAATGCACCGCCTGCCACGTCTTTGACAAGGGCGGTGCCAACAAGGTTGGACCGGCCCTGTGGAATGTCGTCAATGCCGACAAGGGTGTCGTTGAGGGTTTTGGTTACTCCAATGCGCTGGTCGAGTTTGGCGGTGAGTGGGACTATGTCGCGCTGAACGCCTTTCTGGCCAAACCAAAGGCATATATTTCCGGCACAAAGATGAATTTCGCCGGTCTGAAAAAGCCACAGGACCGCGCCAACATGATCGCCTATCTTCGCCAGCAGGCAGATTCGCCGGCCGCCCTGCCGACCGATGAACAGATCGCCGCCGAAAGCGGCAGCTGAGGCATCGTGTCGGATAGCAGCCGAATTCACAGCCAGCTCAGCAATGCCGAGCTGGCTGAATTTTTAGGGAGCCTGCCTTCGGTCAGCCGCCCGATCATCGCGAACTGGTTTCGCAGTGGCGGCACCATCGAATGGAAGGCTGATGATTCGCCGGTGACGCTTGCCGACAAATCGGCTGAGCTGGCGCTTCGTGACGCCCTCATCGCGCAATTTCCCGATGACGATATTCTTGGCGAGGAACACGCACCGCACCATGGCAGCAGTGGCTATGCCTGGATCATCGATCCGATCGACGGCACACGCGCTTTCATCTGCGGCAGGCCGGTATTCGGCACGCTTGTCGGGCTGGTCAGGAATGATGACCCGATTGCCGGGCTGATCGACATGCCGATGCTGGATGAAACCTATGTGGCGGTTGGTGATGTGGCGACGCTGAATGGTGGTGCCATCAGCACCAGTACGGTCAGCGCGATAGGCAATGCGCGACTTGCCACCACCGCGCCGGAGGCACTGCGCGCGGACAGTCTTGATGCCTTCAACAGACTCAGCGCCGTGGCGGCGACCAACAGCTATGGCGGTGACTGCCACAATTATGCGCTTCTTGCCGCCGGCCACCTTGATCTGGTGCTTGAGGACGGGCTGGCGACGCATGACATCATGGGGGTGGTGCAACTTATCCGCGCTGCCGGCGGTGTTGTCACCGACAAGACAGGCGCGCCGGTATCGATGCGTGAGACATCAAGCCTTCTGGCCGCGGCGACGCCGGCGCTCCACGCCGAGGCACTTGCCATCGCAAGGGGCGACAACTGACAGGGAGGGCGAGATGATCCGGATCGGCTTTTACGGGCATGCCAGCGAGATCGCCACCTGGGAAGCGTCATTTGCCGCGCGGCTGCCTGAATTCGAAATCAACGAATTGCTGAGCGAGGCCGGTGCGGCAAGTGATGTGGCGCTTGTCTGGGCACCACCGCCACACGCCTTCGCCGACTGCGCCAATCTTCGCGGCATCATCATGCAGGGCCAGGGTGTCGATCATATGATGCGTGACAGCACAGTGCCGCGCGATATCCCTCTGGTGCGCCTGATCGATCCTGACATGGCCAACGCGCTGAGCCATTGGGCGATCCTGAACGCGCTGGATTTCTGGCGTGACGGCGACTCGTACCGGGCTCAGCAGGCGACACGGCAATGGCATTCGCTGCCACAGCGCCCGGCAACCGGGGCCCGTGTTGGCATTCTAGGTGTCGGTGCCATCGGCACAGTCATCGCGCGGCGTTTCGCGGCATTGGGATTCGATGTTCGTGGCTTTGCCAGATCGCCGAAACAGATCGATGGGGTAGAGGTCTTTGTCGGTATGGACCAGCTTGCCGATTTCGCCGATGGTCTCGACGTCGTCGTCTCGGTGCTGCCACTGACCCCGCAGACAACCGGTATCATGAATGCGGCCTTTTTCGACCGGCTGGCGCCGGGGGCCTTCATTATCAACGGTGGGCGTGGCCCGCAGGTGGATGATGATGATTTGCTGGCCGCCCTTGATTCGGGCCGGCTTGGCGGTGCCGCGCTGGATGTATTCGCGGTTGAACCGCTGCCGGATGACAATCCGTTCTGGACGCATCCGAAAGTGCGTGTCTGGCCGCATGTGGCGGCGCAGACCAATGCCGTTTCGGCGGCAGACCAGGTGGCGCAAGCGATTCAGCGGATGATGGCAGGCGAGGAGCCGGCAAACCGCGTCGACTGGGCGCGCGGTTACTAGCCCGCGGTTATCGAGGCTCGGCAAGGCTTTCGATATAGGTGAAAAGCGCGCGAAGCCCCATCGCCTCGCCGCCCCTCGGACGTCCTGGCCGGCTGGCAAGATTCCATGCCATCACATCGATATGCGCCCAGTTTGTCTGTTTGCCGGCAAAGCGGCGCAGGAACAGCGCGGCGGTGATCGCCCCGCCATAACCTGACGGACCGGTGCTTGACAGCGCGACATGGCCGGCATCGAGATGCCGTTCATAGGGTTCGAACAGCGGTAGCCGCCAGAGCGGGTCCGCCGCCGCTGTCGCTGCCGCCAGAATGCCGGCGGCGGTATCATCCCGGTTGCAGAACAATGCCGGCAATTCAGTGCCAAGCGCCACCCGTGCAGCGCCGGTCAGCGTGGCAAAGTCAATCATGAAGTCGGGATCTTCCTCACAGGCAAGGGTGATGGCGTCGGCCAGAACAAGACGCCCCTCCGCGTCGGTGTTGCCAACCTCGACCGGCACACCGGCGCGGGTGTCGATAACATCGAGCGGGCGCATGGATTTCGACGACACTGCGTTCTCGGCAGTCGGCACAAGTACCCTCAGCCGCACCGAAAGCCCGGCCATCATCACCGCCGTGGCAAGGCCAAGCACTGTCGCCGCCCCTCCCATGTCCTTCTTCATCAGCTCCATCGCCTTCGATGGCTTCAGATCAAGGCCGCCGGAATCAAAAGTGATCCCCTTGCCGATCAGGGTAACTGTCGGGCCGCTGTCACCCCAGCGAAGGTCGATCAGCCGCGGCGCGGTCTCGGCGGCGCGTCCCACCGTGTCGATGGCGGGATAACCTGTGGCGAGCGCCTCGCCCTCCGTGACCTCGATGCTGGCGTTGAAGCTGTCGGCGAGATGCTGTGCCGCCGCTTCAAGTCCGGCCGGGGTCATGTGATTTGGCGGCGCGTTGATCAGATCGCGGCAAAAGGCGGTGCCGCTGGCAAGGCCAAGCACGCGGGCACGCGCCGGATCATTCGGCATCGCGGCAAGGCTGAGTTCGCGAACAGCCCTGTCCGGCGCGTCACGATAGGTGGTGAAGCTGTATTGCGCCAGCGCCCAGCCAAGTCCAACCGCGCCAAGATCGATCGCCGGATCGCATGGTTCCGCTATCGACCAGCGTCCGGCCGGAAGTGATGCGGCGATCGCGGCGGCATGCCATATGGTGTTCGCTGGATCGACGATCCCTATAGCGTCATCCCCTCTGGTAGCATCACTGTTCGTTGCCGGCAGCAGGCACGCCTTGCCGGCTTTGCCGACAAAGCCGTTTGCCGCGATCCAGTCACGCGAGGCCGCATCGACCGTGTTCAGCCAACCATCATAGTCCTGCGGTGTCAGAAGGCGCAGGCGGCGGGCGTCATCATCGTCGCTGACAAGGCCAAGTTCATCTGGTTCGCGAAGGGGAAATCTGGTCATGACACATCCATCGGTTCCGGGTTAACGAGCGCGCGGACACGCCCCATGCGCATCTGCAGGGTGATGCCACGAAGCCCAAGATATATCGTAAAGGCGGCGAAAAGGCCATTCAGTCCCAACCCGCCAAGCAGCAGGATAGCGACGCCGAACAATCCGGCCGAGACCAGCATCGCGTTACGCATCTCGCGGCTCTTTGTGGCACCGATGAACACGCCGTCCATCTGAAAGGCAAGGAATGAAATTGGCGGCAACAGCGCCGCCCAGTGCCAATGCGCCAGCGTCAGGCTGGCAAGATCCTGCTGCGAGGTCAGTAGTCCGACGATCCATGGTCCGCCGGTCCAGATCAGCGCGCTGATCACAAGCGCAGTGCAGCCGGCCATGATGTTGGTGCGGCGCACGACCCTGTCGAGCATCGGCAGGTGGCGGCGGCCGACGGCCTCGCCGACAAGCGCCTCCGCAGCGTGGGCAAAACCGTCCAGCGTGAAACTGATCAACCCGAACATGACGAGGATAAGCTGGGTTGCGGCCAGCGACAGATCGCTGATGCCGGCCGCCAGATTCAGCAATGCCGCCTCGCTGAGAAGGATCAGGACGGTGCGGATGGTGATATCACCGCCAATCTCGAAAAACCGCATGAAGGCGGCCGGATCGAGCCAGGCCGGGTGGCGGGTGAAAATGCGGCGTCCGGCACCGGCGAGAAGATCGCGCCAATGCCAGCCGACAAGCCCGAGAGTCACCGCAAGGCCGGTCCATTGCGCGACGACCGATGCCAGTGCCACGCCTTCGATGGTCATGCCAAGGCCAAGCACGAAAAACAGGTTCAGGGCCAGATTGGCAAGATTGATGAAGATGATCTGGACCATGGCAAGGCGCATCTGCTGGCGTCCGAAGATACACCCCAGAAGCACCATGTTCGCCAGCGCCGCCGGCACGGCGAGAAGCCGGATACCGACATAATCCTGCATCAGTGTTTCGACAGCATCGCTCGCGGTCAGCATCGCGCCGGTGACAAGATGCACCAGCGGTGTGGCGATGACGAAAAGGAAGCCAAGGCAGAATGCCAGAATCAATCCGCGAACAAGATGGTTTTCGATCTCCTGCAGATCGCCACGCCCCTGCGCCTGGGCAATCAGCCCGGTTGTGCACATGCGCAGGAATCCAAGGCCGAAATAGATAAAATTGAACACCAGGCTGCCAAGCGCAACCCCGCCGACAAAGCTGGCATCGTCAAGCCGCCCCATCATCGCGGTGTCGGCCGCGCCAACCAGCGGGATGGTCACATTGGCAATGATGATTGGCCAGGTGACTGACCAGAGATGGCGCCAGCCTGTCTGCTGCTGCCAAGGCCGGTTGCCAGCGTTTCCTGCGGAAATGTCGGTCATGATCCCACTGCCGGGTGGTGACGGGCTGTCACCCTACAGCCAGCCGCCGGAAGGGGCAATTCATATGGCAAACCGGCTGAAAAAATGCTTTAACGGGCTGGCGGTCACCTGTGCGACAGGCGACCGGCTATCCAGGGGATCGTCTGTGACCGTGCCATTCAAAAAATCGGCCTTGTTGCTGGTGCTGGCATGTCTTGCCGCCGCCGTTCTGATCGGCCACCAGACCGTGCCACCGATGGATCGTGACGAGTCGCGCTTTGCGCAGGCCAGCAAGCAAATGGTGCAGACAGGTGATCTTGTCACCATTCGCTTTCAGGACGATATCAGGGCCAAGAAACCGGCCGGAATCTATTGGCTTCAGGCCATCTCGGCATCAGTGTTCGGCGAGGATGACATCGCGCCCTATCGGCTGCCAAGCCTGCTTGCCATGCTGCTGACGGTCTATGGCACTTTCCGCATTGCGCGAACGCTCTACAAACCGCAACGCGCCATGCTGGCGGCGGCGGCCTGCGGTGGTGCGCTGATTGTCTGTGCCGAGGCACATCTGGCAAAGACGGATTCGGTGCTGATGCTGCTGTGCCTGATGCAGCAATACGGGTTGATGCGGGTCTACCGGGCCTGGCAGCATGGCCGCCGGCTGGCCTATCATTCCTATCTGTGGGTGTGGCTGCCGATGGCCGCGGCGGTGCTGGTCAAGGGACCGGTGGCCCCGATGCTGGCGCTGACGACGATTGCCGCGCTGTCGGCATGGCATCGCAATGTCAGATGGCTTCGCATGCTGCGCGCCGGGCGCGGTGTGCTCATCCTGTGTCTTGTCACGCTTCCCTGGGCGGTGCTGGTGACGTTGGCGACTGACGGGGCGTTCCTTGATATCGCCTTCCGTGGTGATTTTCTGTCGAAGGTGCAGAGCGGACAGGAATCGCATGGCGCGCCGGTCGGCAGCTATTTGCTTCTGGCGGCGATCCTGCTCTGGCCGGCCAGCCTCCTGCTGCCACGCGCCATCAGCCAGATGCCGCTGCTGCTGTCGCATGTCGAAAGCCGGTTTCTGCTGGCCTGGATCCTGCCTTTCTGGGTGGTAATTGAATTCGTGCCGACGAAATTGCCGCATTATCCGCTGCCGCTGGTGCCGGCGATCATGGTGCTTCTTGTCTGCGCCGTTGAGGCACCGCTTGCCGGGGTGGCGAATGGCGGCATGCGGGCGGTCGCACGGCGCTGGCTGGCGCTTGCCGGTGAAGGTGTGATGCTCGCCGCTGGACCGGTCCTTGTCGCCTGTTTTGCCTGGGCCGCGCTGACCTATGGCGGGGTGACAGGCGGGCGGGCCTTTGCCTTTGCCATGCTGTGCGCGCTGTTGGCAGCACTGGCGCTATGGCAGGGAATTGTCTGGCACCGACAAGGTGGCATCCGGCCTGTCGCCATTGTGGTCGCCGCCGGCGCGGTGATGAATCTGGTCGCTATCGGCGGTCTGATCCCGTCACTGTCCCGCATCCATCTGGCGCGCGCCATCGACACCGCCATCACTGAAGCCGGCCCGCCTCCCGCTGCCATGGCCACGGCCGGGTTTCATGAACCCTCGCTGGTCTTTCATCTTGGGCGTGACCTGCTTCTTGTTGATGGTGGCGAAGCGGCGTTGTTCCTTGCCGAGGCGCCCGGCGGCCTTGCCATTGTCGAACGCGATCAGCAGGCGGCGTTTCTTGATATGGCCGGCACGCTGGGACTTGGCGTCGAGGCCATCCACCAGATTGAAGGCTTCAACATGTCAAAAGGTAAAGATGTGTTAATTTTCCTCTACCGCGCCGATGCGTTTGACCCGCGCGGCGTGAGTGGGTAAAGAAACGCAAATGCCCAGTCCATTGATCCTGCCCCTGCCGAGTGTGTCTTCATGACCCGAACCAAGGCCGCCACCGCCAAACCCGCCGCGATTGAGATCTCGGTGCTTGTTCCGGTGATGAACGAAGCTGGCAATATCCGTCCGCTTATAGAGGAAATCAGCACTACGCTGAGCGGACGTCGGTTCGAGATCATATATGTCGATGATGCCAGCACCGATGAAAGTCCGGACGAACTTGCCAGCTGCGCCGCTGATATTCCAGAACTGCGGGTGCTGCGCCATCAGACGCGCGCTGGACAGAGCGCGGCCATCAGATCGGCGTTGCTGGTGGCGCGTGGCGATTTGATCGGGGTGCTTGATGGTGATGGCCAGAATGTGCCGTCCGACCTGCCGGCGCTTGAGGCGGCGTTGCGGGCAGAGACAGGCGATGGAGACGTCGTTGGTATGGCCGCCGGCATCCGCGCCCGTCGTCAGGACAGCGCGATGCGGCTGCTTGCCTCGCGCGGCGCACGCTGGATCCGGCGCAGCCTGCTGGCCGACACGCATCCTGACAGCGGCTGTGGCATCAAAATTCTGCACCGGTCGCTGTTTCTGCAACTTCCCTTCTTCAATCACATGCATCGTTTCATGCCGAGCCTTGTGCGGCGGCATGGGGGTGTGGTGGTTGGCGTTGCGGTGGCGCACCGGCCGCGCCTTCGTGGCACCTCCAAATACCGGATCCTCGACCGGCTGCTGGTCGGGATCAGTGATGTCATCGGAGTGATCTGGCTGCTGCGCCGTGCGCCGCGTCAGGGCATTGTGACCGAGGTCACAGTCGGCAAGACAGCCACCGTGAAGACTGCCACAAAGACTGCCACAAAGGCCGGCAAGAAGACGGGCAAGAAGGCCAGCAATAGGGGAGTCGGCGCATGATCGCCCTTCTGTCAGCGCAGATCGAGGCTGGCGCGCGCGCCTTTGCCAGCGTTCTTGTCACGATCCTGCCATTTCTTCCGGACAGTCTTGTCACCAATCCGGAACGCATCATGATCGTTGTCGGCTTCGCCGGGCAGGGTCTGTTCGCGATGCGCTTCATCATCCAGTGGCTGTCATCCGAAAAGGAGGCCAAGTCGGTGATCCCGATCGCCTTCTGGTATTTCTCGATCGGTGGTGGCGCGGTCCTTCTTCTCTACGCTATCTGGCGGCAGGACCCGGTAATCATCTGCGGTCAGGGCCTCGGGCTGTTCATCTATCTGCGGAACCTCTATTTCATCCACCGCGAAAGCTCGTCCGGCAGCTGACAGTCCGTCACAGGGTCGTCTCGCCCATCGCCATCAGGATTTTCCAATGCGCGGCGGTGACCGGCGTCACCGACAGCCGCGACTGGCGCACCAGTGCCATCTCGGCAAGCCGCTCGTCGGCCTTGATCTCGGCAAGTGTGACCGGCCTTGACATGCTCTTCACGGCTTTCACCGTGACCATGCCGAAACGCGCGCTGGCATCGGTCGGGTCGGGGTGATAAAGCTCGATCACCTCGACGATGCCGACAATCTGCTTCTCATTCACCGAATGATAGAAGAAAGCAAGGTCGCCAATCTCCGTGGACTTCATGTTGTTCGACGCTTGGTAGTTGCGAACGCCGTCCCAT
>CAJWDO010000004.1 GCA_913031555.1 uncultured Alphaproteobacteria bacterium
AATGTCACATCGCCGACCGGCATCCGCGAGATCCAGCGGTTGACCGGAACCAACATCGCCGCAATGACGTGGGACGCGATCGAGCGCAAGCAATCCGGTCACGCAAGCAACGGCATGGCGCGATAACCAAGCGACTCGGCAAGATGACCGCGTTCTATCACTGTCTGCTGTTGCAGATCGGCAATCGTCCTCGCCACCCGCAGGACGCGGTGGAACCCACGCGCCGAAAGTGACTTTTTCTCAATCGCAAGTTCGAGCAACGATGTCGCATCCGGGCTGACATCCCGAAGCGGGGTATCGTTCTCACCTTCCGGTGCCGGTGCGCGTCGCGCGGCAAACCCCTGTGCGTCGGCAACCCGGCGTTCGGTCGAGAAGAAGCTGGCCACTGACCTCGGGAACCTCGATCACCATGTCGAACCTGTCCAACATCGGCCCCGAAACACGCGCGCAATAGGTGCGTCCACATTCCGGGGCCCGAGTGCAGGCCCTGGCCGGGTCGCCAAGATAGCCACAGCGACAGGGATTCATCGCAGCAATCAATTGGAATTGCGCCGGATAGGTGATGTGATGATTGGCCCGCGCCACCACGACCTGCCCGGTCTCCAGAGGCTGTCGCAGCGCATCGAGGGCCGGTTTGGCGAATTCGGCAAGCTCATCAAGGAACAGTACCCCACCATGCGCCAGCGAAATTTCGCCTGGCCGCGCCCGCGCGCCGCCACCGACAAGCGCCGCCATCGAAGCCGAATGATGTGGGTCACGGAACGGACGGCTTTGCACAAGCCCACCGGTGGCAAGCTGGCCAGCGATCGAGTGCAGCATCGTCACATCCAGCGCCTCACGCGGTGACAGCGGCGGCAACAGGCCCGGAAATTTGCCCGCAAGCATCGATTTGCCGGCACCGGGCGGTCCTATCATGAGAAGGTTGTGGCGACCAGTGGCAGCGATTTCCAAAACACGCCGCGCCGTTTCCTGGCCCCGCAGATCTGCAAGGTCGGGAGCGTCATGCGCCGGCGGCAGCAATCTGGGCTGTGGCGGCGGCAAATGCTGCACCCCGCGAAGATGATTGAGAAGGGCCATCAGATCGGGCGCGGCAATGATTGACAAATCGCTTGCCCAGGCCGCCTCGGGACCACAGCCTGCCGGACAGATCAGATCAAGGCCATCGGCCACCGCCGCCATGGCTGCTGGCAGAACACCCAATACCGGCTCAATGGTACCATGAAGCGATAGCTCGCCAAGCACCATATGACCATCGACCGCGTCGCGCGGAATGCTTCCGAAAGCAACAAGAAGGCCAAGCGCGATCGGCAGATCTAAGTGCGCACCCTCCTTGACGATATCGGCTGGCGCCAGATTGATGGCGATGCGTTTTGGGGGCAATGCAAGACCAATCGAGGCCAGCGCCGCGCGCACGCGCTCCTTGGATTCGGCGACCGCCTTGCCGGTCAACCTGACAATAGCCACCGACGGCAGACCGTTAGCCACATGCACATGAACATCGACCGGAGTGGTGTCGATGCCTCTAAGGCGACGGTCCTGATGGTTGCATGGATGGTGTTTAATCTCATACCAATGGATCAGCCATGATGGCCAGTGACCGGCAAGCCTCCAAGATTATTATATTTTTCATATATTTAGGTAGTATTTATGGCGCTAAGCGCGATCCACCATAGAACCGACCGGCTCACCACCAAGGACATGCATGTGAAGGTGAGGCACCTCCTGATGTCCATTGACGCCGATATTCGAGATCACGCGGTAGCCGCTGTCTGCGATACCGGTCACTTCGGCGACATGGGCGATCATTCGGGTGAAAGCGGCCTGCTCCTCGGCCGATGCACTGGCAGCAAAATCCTGCCAGTCGACATAGGCACCCCTTGGAATGACCAATACATGAACGGCCCGGGCCGGGTTGATATCGGCAAAGGCCAGGGTATGTTCGTCCTCGGCAACCTTGTTGCAGGGAATTTCGCCACGCAGGATCCTGGCGAATATGTTCTGGTCATCGTAACCTGTCACGTCAGCTCCTTGTGGTAATAGAAACCGGACACATAGTCATTTTCAACGCGGGCATAATAATCATTCACCGCATAGCGGACAAATCCGCGGGCCTCGAATGACTGGATGGCGCGATCCTGAGTCGACCGGACATCAAGGCTGATCATTGTATATCCCTTGGATTTTGCCAGCGCCTCGGCCTCAGCGACAATCATCTGGGCCAGGCCATGACCACGTGCCCAGGGCGCCACAAAGAATGTCATCAATTGGCAGGTGAAGGCCTGCGCCTCATTGTTGCGAGGCGGACTGACAATCTGGCAGGAACCGGCGATCACCTTGTCGAGGCGGGCGACGATAAGGTGTCGTTCCGGAATCATCTGCACGCCGCGCCAGTAATCCTCCATCACCGAACGTGGTGGCGGTGTCAGCCAGCCAAAACCGCCACCTGAGCGGATTGCACCTTCGGCGGCATCACACAATTCGTCGATATCGACGTTGTTGAGCCGTAACGGGCTCTCTACCGAAATCCGGGGCACATGGGTGGAAAGTTTCTTCGGCGTCATTTTGACCGGCAGCCTCGGCAAGTGGTTTGAAAGAGTGGTGACGGGGCCTGATGCCCTGCCGGCGTCATTCGGCGCTGTGGTAACACAAGTTGGAAAACTGCAAAAGCCATCTGTTTCGACACAGTCCTGTGGATTCGGCTCGGTGGATTCAGCCCGGTGGATTCAGCCCGGTGGATTCAGCCCATTGCATGTTGTGCGCCGGGTGATCGCTACCGGACACGCTGGTGCAATTCATCCTGCAGCGCATCCATCAGGCGCCGGCACGCCGGCTCATCGAGAGAATCGATATGTGTCGCCATGAGATTGGCAAGTTCAACAGCGGCAGCGTGGGTGTGGCTGGCATCGATTGTGGGTTTCGGGTGCGACAGAACGGCAAGCGCCTTCAACTCCTCGGCATCATCCCAGATCAGACCAAGCCAGACGCATATCTGATCGACAAACGGTGCCGAGGGGCGGCCACGAGCACCGGTTTCCAGTGCCGAGATATAGGCCTTGGAAACACCGAGCTGATCAGCCTGCTGTTGCTGGGTCAGGCCGCGAGAGGCGCGGAGGGCGCGCATTCTTTCGCCAAACGGGGTCAAGATGATTGGCGGCGTCGGCGAAGCAGCACGTAAAGAGCACCGGCACCACCATCAGCTGGGCGGGCCGCCGAAATGGCCAGTATGTGTGATGCCAGTGGTGGCGACTTCAGCCAATGCGGCACCAGGCGACGCAAAACGCCTGTTCCATCGACACCCTTGCCGGTGATCACGAGAACACAGCGCTGATCCTGCCTGGTGGCATTGTTAACGAAGTTGACAAGGCGCCGCTCCGCCTGTGCAGCGGTGAGGCCGTGAAGATCAAGGCGCGATTCTATTGCCAGCTGGCCCTGGGCCAAGCGGCGGCGCGTTGACTTGTCGATGCCGGCATGCTCGCCGACGCGAAGGTCGACCGGGTCGGGTTTCTTGTTCACCGGCGTGGCCGGGACCGATCCTGCCACCGACCTTGCAACAGGTGTTACCGCACTGCCGCGGCGATGCGATACCGGCGGTGACGGTTTCGGGAGGGCAGGCGCAGGCGGGTCGGGTCGATAGCGTTTTACACCGTCTGCCAGACGTTTCCAGACAGTGGCATCATCATCGGCGGCATCATAATCTGCCTGATTGTCGCGATGTTTGGTCATGTCGCCAGTCGCCACGACCCGGCAGGGAGGTCACTCCCCGTCGGGTGTTTCGGTTTCAGCCAGCTTCCAGTTCGGATCATCAAGCGTCAGGTCACGCTCGAAAGTCCAGATATCGATCAGGTCACGCGTCCCGGTATCTTCATCCTCGATGGTATTGCCATCGCTGTCAGTCAGAATGCTGGTCTGTGTGCTTTGAAATTCAACGGTCACCGAAGCAATATTGTCAAAGACCTTGGCGTCAAGAATTCGCACGTCACGAAGGTCATCAATCGAGATGTTCAGCGTTTCGCCATCGGATGACCGTTGCTGGATCGACTGCGTAAAACTCTGCAACAGATCATAACTCAACAGGCGCTTCAGTTTCGCAACGTCACCTTCAGCGTAGGCCGACAGGATCATCTCGAACGCGCCGGCGGCGCCATTCAGGAACTCCTTCTCGGAAAATTGCCGGTCGGCCTTCTTCAGCACTGCAAGTCCATGGCCGTCACCAGCTTCGGAGCGCCTGCCCGATTCAATGGGAATAACCTCTGCCGGACCATTGTCCAGCGGCTCGCCGCGTGATGGCTGCTCGTCATAGCCAGTGCGCTGCCCCAGGACGGATCGCAGGCGCAGGACCAGAAGGACGGCTATGACGGCGAAAATGATGATATCAATAAACGGCACTGGATCCCCCAACGGGATGATTTGGTCTTATCTGCAAAGCCTCTTACAATGCAGACATATACGTTACATATGTTGCTTTGAGAATCCAGCAAGCTGCTGCTGGTAATTTTTTCCTGAATCGGGCGGAATAACAGTGCCAATTGTCTATCTTACAGGGATTATCCTCTGGATATGGGCCGAAATCGCGGTTTTCGTGGCTATCGGTGGTGCGGCCGGTGTGGTGTTGACGCTGATTGGGATCTTTGTCACGGGGATGGTTGGCATATCACTTCTGCGATCGCAGGGACGGCGAATCACCGGATCACTGCAAGCGCAGTTGGCGCGTGGCGAGGCCCCTGTTGCCTCGCTTGCGGCCGGCGTTTCGGTGCTGGTTGGCGCAGTCCTGATGCTGATCCCGGGATATCTGACCGATATCGCCGGGCTGGTGCTGTTCCTTCCCGGGATTCGCACGATTATCGGCGCGCTGATCCTGAAGCGGATTTCGGCTCGGGGCAGTTTCATGATGGGTGGGCGAATGCCGTTTGGCGGTGGCGCGCCTTTCGGCCATGCACCGGGTGACCGGCAAGAGCCACATGCGCATGCCAAGACAGGTGACGGAGCAAACGACATCATCGAGGGCGATTTCGAGGAGCGCCCGGCGCGCACAACACCGATAGACAAGAAAGACTAGTCGCAACAACGGGAACCGTGCTATCGCGGCGTTCGAAACAGGCCAAAAGCTTCACAATGACAGCCTCAGGATAAAAAAGGGATCAGACCATGTCGGACAACAGCACCGAGACACAGAGTGACGCAAACGCCGAGGCTGCGGGCCGTCAGATCATTGTTCACGCGCAATATATCAAGGACCTGTCCTTTGAGAATCCGAACGCGCCCGACATTCTTATCGACCCTCCTCAGCAGCCGGACGTTCAGATTGGCGTCAACGTCAACGCGCGCGGACTGAACAGTGAGCAATATGAGGTGGTCTTGTCACTGTCCGCCAACGCTAAGACCGAGGACAAGGTGCTGTTCCTGACCGAATTGACCTATGCGGCCATCGTGTCGGCACCGGGCGCGTCCCGCGATGATCTGAACCCGCTGATCATGATCGAAGCGCCGCGCCTGATGTTCCCTTTTGCGCGCGCCATCATCTCGGACATGACACGCGACGGCGGTTTCATGCCACTAAGCATCCAGCCGATTGATTTTGTCGCTGTCTACCAGTCCAATATCGAGCGCCAGAAAGAGGCGCTTGCCTCGAGCGAGACCGACGGCGAAGCCTGACCGCAGATTGGACCCACAGCAGACCAGACTCACGGCAGACCAGACTGACGGCAAATCGGACTCACCGGTTCCAGATTGGATCCTCGAAGCGCTTGAGAAGCGCCCCGTGCGCCGCCAGCTCTTCATCACTCGGACCATGCGGTCGGTCGAATTTCGACGGATCACCATTCAATGCGAAACCCGGCGCGGCTGTATCAGTAGCCGGCACATCAGCCGTGGGCTTGCCGCTTTCAGGCTCCAGCGACAGATTTCGCTGTCGCCCGCCAAGAAGTTCAACATATACGGTTGCAAGAAGGTCAGCATCAACCAGCGCGCCATGAAGATCACGGTGGCTGTTATCGATCTCAAAACGACGACATAACGCATCAAGGCTGGCCTGCGCGCCCGGGAATTTGCGGCGTGCCATGGTCAGCGTGTCAACAGCCCGGTCCATCGGCACCGCCGCTATACCAAGGCGCACCAGCTCGGTATTGATAAATCCCATATCGAACGGCGCGTTGTGGATCACCAGCTGTGAGTCACCAATGAATTCCAGAAATCCAGCCACCACGTCGGCAAAGACCGGTTTGTCGGACAGGAATTCCTCTGTCAGCCCGTGGATGTTAACAGCACCGGCATCAATTTCACGTTCGGGATTGATATAGATATGAAACTTCTCACCGGTCGGTGTCTGGTTGAACAACTCCAGCGCACCGATCTCGATAATGCGGTGGCCATCCGACGGGTTGATGCCCGTTGTTTCAGTATCAAGAACGATTTCACGCATTACGGCTGGCCCCGATTTTGGTCTCACGTAACTTTCGCACCGGGCCATCCAGAATGGAAAGAAGCGCCTGTCGCGCCGCGTCAGTACCATGGCCTGTCTCAATTACGGCGTCGGCCCTGGCACGTTTCGTTGCAAGCGGCATTTGGCTTTCCAGGATGGCGTCAAGCTTCGCCTCAGTCATGCCGGTGCGCTGCAACGCCCGTTGTCTCTGGATATCGGCATCAACGCTGCACAGAATGACGAAATCACACCAGGCCTCACCGCCAGTCTCGAACAGCAAAGGGATATCAAGAACGATGATCGGCGTGCCATCGTTCCTGTTTACCGCCATAAAACTGTCACGCGAGGTGGCGACAAGCGGGTGGATGATTGATTCCAGTGTTTTTCGGCGATCCGGGGCAGCAAAAACCTCACTACCAAGACGCTGGCGGTCAATCGATCCGTCCGGCCCCTGAACCTGAATACCAAAAGCCTCCACCACCTTGTCAATTGCCGCCCCTCCGGGCGCCATCATCTGATGAACCACTGCATCGGCGTCATGAACCGGGATATCAAGCTCACGAAACATTGCCGCCGTGGTTGATTTTCCCGACGCAATACCACCTGTCAAACCAATGATGATCATGCCGCGTCTCCGCCAACCGGATTGTTATCGGTCATTCGCAGACCATGTTCTCGAAGAAATCCAGTGATCTCGAGAAGCGGCAAACCAAGAATGGTATAGTGACAACCACCGATGTGGGTGAAGAGGTGCATACCGATTGATTCAATCTGGTAACTTCCGGGGCTCCACAACGCCGCCTCACCCAGAAGCGCGAGATAGCTGTCGATCTCAGCCGTGGAAAGCTGGCGCATCGTCATTTCATTGATACCGAGATGATGCCAGATCCGTATCCCGTCACGCATGATAATGGCGGCGGTGTGAAGACGATGTGTCTGCCCCTGAAGACGTATCAGCTGGCGCACCGCGTCGGCAAGGTCAACCGGCTTGCCAAGCATCTCATCATCAATCTCCAGAATCTGGTCGGCGGCGAGAAGACACTGTCCCGGCGCGGTGTTATTTCGCGACAGCGCGGCCTGTCCCTTCATTTCGGCAAGGATCACCGCCACATCACCGGCTGCGATGCCCTCTTCAGCACAACTGCCACGGATAGCCTGTTCATCGACCACGGCAGCGCAGGTGGCAATCTCAAAACCGGCACTCTCAAGAAGGCGGCGGCGCGTTATGCTGGCCGATGCCAGCAGCAGCGGCCCGGCAGGCAATCTCACGGCAGGCAATCTCACGGCGGGACCGGTCACATCTGGGCCGGTCACATCTGGAGCGGTCCCGGTCACGAATTCTGTTCCTGCCAGCCTGTGTGAAGCTGGATCACAGCTGCTGCGGTTTCCTCGACAGACCGTCTGGTGACGTCGATCACCGGCCATTGATTCTTGGCGAACAGCCGCCGCGCATCGCGCACCTCCGCGGTAATTCTTTCAAGATCGGTATAGGTGACGTTGCTTTCATCCGATTGAACAATCTGCCGGGTCTTACGAACAACACTCAGGCGTTTTGGATCATTTGTGAGACCAACGACAAACAACTTCAGCCCATCGATATAATGGGCCGGAAAGGGAACATTCGGCACCAGCGCATAGTTGGCAACCTTGTATCCACGATGGGCAAGATACATGGATGTCGGCGTTTTGGACGTTCGCGATACGCCAACAAGCAGAATGTCAGCATCGTGAAGCTCGCCCATATTCAGCCCGTCATCATGGCGGACGGCGAAATCAACAGCCGCCATGCGGTCGAAATAGGCGGTGTCGAGCTGGCGTTGCCCACCGGGGCGGTTGCGCATCGGCTTGCCGAGGATCCGCCCAAGAAGATCGACAACAGGATCAAGGACAGAGACGTGCGGGATACCACGCTCGGTACAGCGGCGCTCGAACTCGGTGCGAAGATCCTCATCCACCACACTCATCAGCAGGACTCCCGGATTCCGATCAACACCGGCAAAGACAGCGTCGACATGATTGTGGCTGCGCACAAGCGTCCACACATGTTCGGTGGTCCGCACATTGGAAAATTGGGCGACGCAGGCGCGGGTGATCTGGTGCACCGTCTCGCCGGTGGAATCAGACACAAGATGGATATGCAGGGTCGTGTCATTCATCTGGTGAAATTAGGATGTAGGATCAGGACTGTCACGGGTTTTCACAATATGTCGTGGCACAAGGCGTTAACGCACCAAATCACCTCGCGGTATAAACTGAAACTCTCCATGACAATCTCCCCATGACAAATTTCGTAACAATCATAGTGAAAATGGTCTGGTTTTGTGAAAATGATCTGGGGATTTCATGTGCGCGAGTTCCAGCGTATTGGGGATGAAACTCACAGCCAACAGGGCGCATGTGAAGAAGTCGAGATAACACCAGACACAATCCCCATCCGGACAACATGGCTCTACTGACATGGAAATAGTGGGGAATATCCGAGCAGAGCCCGCGTGGCTTGCCATGGAAGCGGTGCCGTCTGTTGATCAATCCGGGGACAGACTGGGGATCAAGCTGTAAACCGAATTTTCCACAGGACCTACCTAATCATCAATCACTTTATATATATCTATCTATTGTATAGAGAGTAATGCCATGACCAATATCTTCCTCGACACATTATCCGGCACACGCAAACAGACACCACCAGTCTGGCTCATGCGGCAGGCCGGGCGCTATCTTCCCGAATACAGACAGGTAAGGGCGTCAGAGCCCGATTTTATCTCTTTCTGTCTGAATCCCGAGAAAGCTGTCGAGGTTACACTGCAACCAATCGACAAGTTCAACTTCGACGCAGCCATCATTTTCTCTGATATTCTTCTTGTGCCATGGGCGATGAACAGGAATGTACGATTCATCCCGGGACAGGGGCCCGTTCTCAACCCACTGAATTCTGTCGATGATCTGAATGAAAATGATACTGATCAAATCAAGAACAGACTGGCACCTGTTGCCGAAGCGTTAACACTTTGTCGTTCACGATTGTCGAATGACAAGGCGCTGATTGGTTTTTCTGGCGCGCCCTGGACCATCATTACCTATATGCTGGAAGGGCAATCGTCGCGTGATTTTCCCACTGCACGTAAGTGGATGTGGGACAATGACCGGCAGTTCGATATGCTTCTCGATATCGTGACAACAGCAACAATCGAATTCCTAATACTTCAGGCACAGGCCGGCGCAGATGTGCTGATGCTGTTCGACAGCTGGGCCAGTGCCGTGCCGGCACATTTTCGGCAGCGTGTCGTCTTCAAACCGGTACAGCGCATTATCGAGACCCTCAGGGGTCGGGGCATAGTCCAACCTGTCATCGGTTTCCCGAAAGGCATTGGCGAAGGTCTTCTTGCCTATTGTGACCAGACACCTGTTGATGGCGTTGGGCTTGACCATGGTGTTGATATTGCCTGGGCAGCGAAAAATCTGCCAGATCACATCACTTTGCAGGGTAATCTTGACCCGCTCAGCCTCATAGCCGGGGGGCCATTGATGCATCGCGCCATCGATCACATCCTCGAGGCTGTCGCCGACAGATCACATATTTTCAACCTTGGTCATGGCATAACGCCGGAGACACCCGAGCCACATGTTCATGATCTGATGGCACAGATACAGGGACGGGCATCATGAGTTACGATATTATCAAGGCGCTTCATGTCATTTCGATCATCGCCTGGATGGCAGGACTGCTCTATCTACCTCGACTATATGTTTACCACGCTGAAACCACCATCGGGTCGGTTCGCGCCGAAACCTTCAAGGTCATGGAGCGTCGCTTGCTGAAGGCGATCATGAATCCTGCGATGATCGCGAGCTTCCTGTTTGGTATATGGATGCTTGTGCTGGCACCGGTATTGCTGCTGGAAACCTGGATGCAGGTGAAAGTGGCGTGTGTCCTCGGCATGGCAGGCTGTCATGGTGTATTCTCCAAAATGCGGCGACAACTGGAAAATGACGAGCAGCCACGGCCGGCGCGCGTCTACAGAATCTGGAACGAGGTGCCGACGGTGCTGATGATCATCATCATTGTCATGGCTGTGGTGAAGCCATTCTGAAAATTCTGGAACATTTACATTGCGATTGACGGGCACCGGCAAAGTCTGTCATAAGTCGAGGGCTGAACCTGGCTTCCTCCCATTATCTACGGGCTAACCCGTGTTCCCCGCCGTTACCAGCGTGTCGAGACCATGCATCTCCAAGAACTGAAACAGAAATCTCCCGCCGATCTCCTTGCCTATGCAGAGGAGCTCGAGATTGAGAACGCAAGCACACTGCGCAAGCAGGATATGATGTTTGCGATTCTTAAGCAGCTTGCCCAGAACGACGTCGCCATATATGGCAGCGGTGTTCTTGAAGTGCTGTCCGACGGGTTCGGTTTTCTTCGCGCACCGGAATCGAACTATCTTCCTGGACCGGATGACATCTACGTGTCGCCAAGTCAGGTTCGACGGTTTAGCTTGCGGACCGGTGACACTGTTGAGGGCGAGATCCGTGCGCCGAAGGATGGCGAGCGCTATTTTGCGCTTCTGAAGGTCGAGACGATCAATTTCGAGGAACCGAATGCCGTCAGGCACCGGATCAATTTCGACAATCTGACGCCGCTCTATCCAGAAAACAAGCTCACGCTCGAACTGCCCTTTGACCCTGACAAGAAAGACAACACCCCGCGGGTGATCGACCTTGTCTCGCCGATGGGCAAGGGCCAGCGTGGCCTGATCGTGGCACCGCCACGAACCGGTAAGACAATGATGCTGCAGAGCATCGCCCATGCCATTTCGGAAAATCATCCGGAAGTTTATCTGATCGTCCTGCTGATCGATGAACGCCCGGAAGAGGTGACCGACATGCAACGTTCTGTCCGTGGTGAGGTCATTTCCTCGACCTTTGATGAACCTGCTGCGCGACACGTACAAGTCACTGAAATGGTTATAGAAAAGGCTAAAAGACTTGTGGAACACAAGCGCGATGTCGTGATCCTGTTGGATTCCATCACGCGTCTTGCCCGGGCCTACAACACTGTTGTGCCATCATCTGGCAAGGTTTTGACCGGTGGTGTTGACGCCAACGCGCTGCAGCGACCAAAGCGGTTCTTCGGTGCGGCGCGGAATATCGAGGAAGGCGGGTCACTGACCATTATCGCGACGGCGCTGATCGAGACTGGCTCACGGATGGACGAGGTGATCTTCGAAGAGTTCAAGGGCACCGGCAACAGCGAGGTCATCCTTGATCGCAAGCTGTCGGACAAGCGGACCTTCCCGGCCATAGATATCACGCGGTCGGGCACCCGGAAGGAAGAGCTTCTGGTCGATAAGGGAACGCTTGCCAAGATGTGGGTCCTGCGCCGCATCCTGATGCAGATGGGTCCGGTCGACGCCATGGAGTTTCTCGTCGACAAGCTGAAGCATTCGAAATCAAACGATGATTTCTTTGAGCAGATGAACAGCTAACCCGGATATCGGCTAGGCAAAAGCCTTCTCAAGATCAATCAATGCCTGCTTTCGGCCCAGATTGTCGGGATGCCGTGGCGACAGGTTGCTGCCACCCCCGTAATTTCCGAGATTGCCACCCTGCCGAACGACGCGGTGGCAGGGATAGATGATGGGTAGCGGGTTTGTCGAACAGGCGGTACCGGCAGCACGTGGCGCTTTAGGTTTGCCGGCGAGCGTGGCGAACGCACCATAACTCATCGTTGTGCCATAGGGTATTAAGGCCATCACCGCCAACCAGAGCCGTCCTGTTTCAGATTTCCCCGCCGCCAGCAATGGCAGATCAAATGCCTTTCGCTCCCCGGCAAGATAGGTGGCCAGCTGTTCGCATGTTTCACGTGAAACATCATCAGGGTTGTCGCGCTGGGCAAAGGTCTCCTGATTCCAGTCAAGTCGGATCAGATTTAGCTCGTCACTGACGGCGCGCATATATCCAAATTTGCTGTGAAGCGTTGAGTGGAACAGTCCCGCCACTGGGTCCTTCATTGTCATATCCTCTATCCTTTCTATGCTGGCATCTGTATTGACGCTCCTGTCGGCGTTATCAGGACATGGAATGAAACTTGATGAAGACGTTCACCGTCGATCAGGCTATATCAGCTCCCCAAGGAAGGCACTACTTTCATGCGTGACGACAGCGACACCATTTTTGCGCAGGCGACACCACCGGGACGCGCCGGCATCGCTGTGATCCGGATCAGCGGGCGTCGCGCCTTTGCGGCGCCAGGGCTCTTCGGGTGCAAGCTTCCTTTGCCGGGGCGGTTTTGCGTGACCAAGCTTATCGATGGCGATGGTGGCAAGCTTGATGAAGCGTTAATACTCGCCATGAAGGGCCCGAAATCTAGCACTGGTGAGGATATCGTTGAAATCCACGCCCATGGGTCGTTAGCGGTGACGGCGGCCATCATGCGTAGGCTTGGCGAGGCTGAAGGGTTCCGGCCGGCGGGACCAGGCGAATTCACGCACCGCATGTTTGCCAATGGCAAGATTGACCTTCTTGGTGCAGAGGCGCTTGCCGACCTGATTGACGCTGAGACCGATCGGCAGCGGCTTCAGGCATGGCGCCAGCGTGACGGGGTGCTGCATCGTCCTGTCGATGACTGGCGTGAGGCGCTGGTGCGGCTGGCGGCGCAGCTTGAGGCGGCGATTGATTTTGCCGATGAGGAGCTGCCTGCAGATATCACCACCCGAATTCATGCTGATACCAAGGCGCTAGCCGATGCCATGGCCATGGTGCTTGATGATGATCATGAGGGTGAGCGTGTTCGGGCCGGCGTGACAGTCAGTCTTGTCGGCCCGGTGAATGCCGGCAAATCGACCCTGCTTAACCGTCTTGCGGGCCGCAATGTGGCGATCGTGTCATCACAGGCTGGTACCACACGCGATATTGTCAGTGTGCGGATTGATCTTGATGGGGTTCCGGTAACGCTTCTCGATACGGCCGGGCTTCGTGATACGGATGACATGATCGAGGCAGAAGGGGTGCGGCGCGCACGGAATGCCGCGCGTGAGGCCGATGCGGCGCTTCTTGTCATCGATTCATCCTCTCCAGGCTGGCGAGATGAGCTTGCGCAATTGCAGGATCTTGCAGGACCTAGTCAGGCGGTTCTGCTGACCAAGCGTGACCGCCTGAATGTCGACGCGATTCCCGGCGTGACAAGGGAGCTGACTGCGATCGCCGACACTGCGCGCCTCATATCACTGGAAAGCGATACCGATGGCGGTGGGCTTGAACAGGTTCTTGATTTACTTCGTGGGCTGGTGGTGCCGGTGAACCGGCCGGAAACGCAGACCATTATCACGCGTGCCCGACATCGTCACGCGCTGGCACGCGCCATGGAGGCGCTTCGCGCCGCGGATGCCCTCGATCTTGGATCGGTGCCCGAGTTGGCTGCCGAGGAATACCGGCGGGCGGCCGACAGTCTTGGCAGATTGACTGGCCAGGTTGATGTCGAGGAGCTTCTGGACAGCATTTTTTCCAGCTTTTGCATTGGAAAATAGCCCGAAAGGGCGCATAAAGCGCCCGGATGGGAAAAATAGTCCAAAAGGACCATAAAACCTCTGATGGAAGCACAGGAAGTTTGATGAGCTGGGACGTGATCATTGTTGGTGGGGGACATGCCGGCTGCGAGGCAGCAGCAGCGGCGGCCCGCATGGGCGCCTCTGTCGCGCTGGTGACGATGCGCGCCGACAGGATCGGTGAAATGAGTTGCAACCCCGCTATCGGGGGGCTTGGCAAGGGCCATCTCGTCCGAGAGATTGACGCTCTTGACGGCATTATGGGCCGCGCCATTGACGCGTCCGGTATTCAATTTCGTATGCTCAACCGTTCACGCGGGCCGGCTGTTCACGGTCCCCGGGCTCAGGCTGACCGGGCGCTGTATCGCGCCGCTGTGCAGAGGCTTGTCACAGAGGCGGGTGTCGAGGTGGTCGAGGCAGCCGTCGGTGACCTTCTGGTCAGGGATGGTGTCTGCTGCGGTGTGGTGGACGAGGCGGGGAATGAGCATCACGCTGGCGCGGTGGTACTGACAACAGGCACATTTCTTGGCGGTCTGATCCATCTTGGCGAGGAGATCACACCGGCCGGCCGCATTGGCGAGGCACCGTCGAACATGTTGTCATCGCGGCTCCGCGCGCTTGATCTGCCGATTGGCAGGCTGAAGACAGGCACACCGCCCCGCCTTGATGGGCGCAGCATTGACTGGAACCGGCTTGAGCGGCAGCCGGCCGATGACCCGCCGGTGCCGTTCTCGACCATGACCGACCGGATTACCGTCCCCCAGATTGAATGCGGCATTACCCGCACAACAGCCGAAACCCATCGTATCATCGCCAAATCGATCCATTTGTCCGCCGTCTATAGCGGTCAGATCGCCGGTCAAGGGCCGCGCTATTGCCCGTCGATCGAGGACAAGGTCAAGCGCTTCGCCGACAAGGAGTCCCATCAGGTCTTTCTGGAGCCGGAAGGACTTGATGATCCCACGGTCTATCCGAACGGCATATCGACAAGCCTGCCACGTCATGTTCAGGATGAGCTTGTTGCCAGCATTCCGGGGTTGGAATCAGCCAGTATCCTGCAATATGGCTATGCCATCGAGTATGATTTCATCGATCCGCGGGCGCTGTCCCGTACATTGTCGCTGAAAGCGATGCCGGGGCTGTTCCTGGCAGGCCAGATCAACGGCACGACAGGCTATGAAGAGGCAGCCGCACAGGGACTTGTCGCCGGCATCAACGCGGCGCTGCGCGTATCTGGCGCTGCTGATGGTTTCACCCTCGGACGGGCGGATTCCTATACCGGCGTTATGATTGACGATCTGATCACGCGCGGTGCCCCCGAACCTTACCGTATGTTCACCTCGCGGGCCGAATACAGGCTGTTGCTGCGGGCTGACAACGCCGATCAGCGTCTGACCGACCATGGCATCGAAACAGGCTGTGTTGGACCTGTGAGGCGCGTGGCCTGGCAAAAGAAGAGCAAGGCATTGACCACCGCTCGGGCGCTGATTGACACAGCAAGGGCACGCCCGGCCGAACTTCGTAACGCCGGTTTGCCGACACCTCGCGATGGTGCGGTGCGGAGTGCCGCTGAAATTCTGGCGCTTGATGATATCGGTTTTGACCGGATTATTGACCTCTGGCCCGAGCTGGCAACCATTCCGGCCACCTTGCGCCCACAGATTGAGGCGGATTGCCGTTATGCCGGCTATATTGACCGGCAGCAGGCTGATATCGACGCGCTGCGGCGTGATGAAGCCATTACAATTCCTGCCGATTTTGACTATGCGCAGGTTGGTGGTTTGTCCGCCGAGGCCCGTGATGTGATGACGCGGTTGTGTCCCGAGACGATTGGCCATGCAAATCGATTGCCGGGACTGACGCCTGCGGCTGTTTTGGCGGTACTGCGACATCTGAAGCGTCAGCAAGTGGCCGAGATCAGGTCTTCAGTTGGAGATTCTCCTGTGGAGCAGGCCACGGCAAAATCGGGATGAAGATACCCGAAGGCATTGCTGTAAAGCTGGATGTTTCACGTGAAACAATGAGCAGGCTTGAAAGCTATGTCGCTCTTGTCGAGAAATGGCAGCCGCGCGTCAATCTGGTGTCTCCGGCAAGTCTTCCTGACATCTGGACCCGACATATCTGGGATTCAGCGCAGTTGGCAACGTATATTCAGGGTGGATCGCCGCGCCTTGTCGATGTCGGCAGTGGCGCCGGTTTTCCCGGACTGGTGCTGGCGATGCTGACTGACGCTGAATGCCATCTTGTTGAATCGGACCAGAAGAAAGCGATCTTTCTCAGAACGGTGATCCGTGAATGCGGGCTGACGGCGAAAGTCCATAATCATCGTGTTGAAAACCTGCCCTGTCTCGAGGCTGCCATCATCACGGCGCGGGCGCTGGCCCCGCTTGACCGGTTGTTGCCGCTTCTGGCCACGCAGTTGCGTCCGGGTACACGCTGTCTGTTTCTGAAGGGAGCACAGGTGGAGGCCGAATTGGCGGCGCTGGTGGCGACACTGGACGAGACGGCGAATGTCACCTGGCGCCTGCATCCAAGCCTTACCAACCCCAACAGTTCTGTGATAGACCTGTTGGTGTCCTAGTCTGGAGCCGCGCCACATCATGTTGCAAGCCCAACGTATCATTGCCGTCGCCAATCAAAAGGGTGGCGTGGGAAAGACAACAACCTCAATCAATCTTGCCACGGCGCTGGCCGCATGTGGTCGCTCGGTACTGCTCGTCGATTTTGACCCCCAGGGTAATGCCAGCACTGGCCTCGGGGTTGAGGAGCGGACACATAACAGCTACAGCGTCATTGCCGGTAAGAGTGATTCCGATACAGCAATTCAGGCAACGCAGGTGCCGCGTCTTGACATCATCCCAACCATTGTCGATTTGTCGGCCGCGGAGGTGGAATTGTCGGATATGCCGGACCGAGAATTCAGGCTGAAAGCGGCGCTAAGAAAAATTTCCAAACAATATCAATATATTATAATAGATTGCCCCCCATCTCTTGGGATGCTGACGGTGAATGCGCTTACGGCGGCAACCTCTGTTCTTGTGCCGCTGCAGTGTGAGTTCTACGCGCTCGAGGGCCTGTCGCAACTGATGCGCACGATCGAGGCGGTTCGCGCCGGCCTGAATGGTGATTTGCAGATGCAGGGTATCGTTTTGACGATGTTTGACACCCGCAACAAGCTGTCGGCGATGGTTGCCAATGATGTGCGCTCACATTTTGGCGATCTGGTTTACAACACCGTGGTTCCTCGCAATGTCCGCGTTTCGGAGGCGCCATCCTTTGGCCAGCCGGTTCTGATTTATGATCTGAAATGTCCGGGATCACAGGCCTATGCCGCGCTGGCGGCAGAGCTTTTGCGCCAGGAGGCCGAGGCGGCCTGACACTGCTTTGTCCGGCGACTGACGAAAGAATGGAGACATCGACAGATGGCAAAGACATCCGCGCCCCGAAAAGGGTCAGCATCGGCAGCCAAATCCGCCGCCGCAAAGGGCAAGGGCCAGACTAAAGGCCAGACAAAGGGATCAACAAGGGTCCAGAACAAGAATGTCGCCCCATCCAGCACCAAAAAGTCCACAGCGTCATCTTCCGGCAAGGCACGGGGTCTTGGCCGTGGTCTGTCATCGCTTCTTGGTGATGCCGGGATCGCCGCGACGACCGGCACTTCGCCGTCCGGTGCGGCACCCTCGGCGGCACCGGCGCAGACAGGCCTGACCGAGCTGCCAATTGAATGGATCAATTCCGGTCCCTGGCAGCCGCGCCGCCGATTTGATACCGCGTCGCTGTCCGAACTGGCGGAATCAATCCGCAGCAAGGGTCTTGTCCAGCCAATCCTTGTTCGTCCGCGCGCCGGCGCGCCGAACCGGTATGAGCTGATAGCCGGTGAACGACGCTGGCGTGCCGCCCAGATGGCACAACTCCACAGCATACCGGCGATCATTCGCAGTCTGGAGGATGAGGAAGCCTACGAGCTGTCGCTGATCGAGAATATCCAGCGTGCCGATCTGAGTGCGGTGGAAGAAGCTGAAGGCTATCAGCAGCTGATCGACAGTTTTGGGTATACGCAGGAACAGCTCTCGGAAATCATTGGCAAGTCACGAAGCCATATTGCAAATCTGCTGCGGCTTCTATCCTTGCCGCGCGAGGTCAGTGACATGGTTGTCGATGGCACGCTGAGCATGGGCCAGGTGCGTCCGTTGATTGGTAACAGTGATTGTCTGGCAATTGCCCGCGAGGTGGCCCAAAAGGGGCTTTCCGCGCGTCAGGTCGAGGCCATGGTGTCGCGTGGCAGGCGCAGCGCGGGCAGTGCATCCAAATCCAATGCGGCGCGTGAAAAATCCGCTGATATAAAAGCTCTTGAAACGAAGGCTGAAACAGCTCTTGGTTTGCGACTTGATATTGACTGGAACGAGGAAAGCGGCAAAGGCCGTATGGCGATCACCTTCACCAGCCTCGAACAATTCGAATCGGTGATGGAAAAGCTGGGGATCGACTAACCGCGAAATGCCCGCCCACGAAGGCACAGGCCAAGCAATGTCTGCGCGCAGATGGCGGTGTCGCTGGTACCGCCTGTTTTCACCGTCAGCTCGGCATCCTGCAGTCGGTTGACGGCGTCCATAAGCGCATCCGGGGACCAGTGCCGAAGCTGTGATGCAAGGCTGTCCTGAAGACGGAAATGTACTGGTGGGCGGAGTGATTTGACCGCCTGCTGGGCGGAATTTCCATTGCGCATCGCGCGCGCGGCCTGCAGCAATTGCCGAAAATAGATCTGCGATCCGCGCAGCACCGTGACACTGGCCTGCTGTTCACTCCACGCCTTGTCGATGGCGCGCTCGAGAGCGTCGACCTTGCCATCGGCTGCGGCCATGGCGATGTCGGAAATGGCCAGCGTACCGCTGTCGCCAAGATTGATGCTCACATCCTCGAAACTCAATGATCCGTCTGGTCCGGCAAGAAGCGCCAGTTTCTCGATTTCTCGCCGTGTTGCCGCCCGGTCACTGCCAAGCCGCAAGATGGCGGCGGCACGGGCATCGTCGCTGATGCTGATATTGTCCTTGGCCAGCACTTCGACAAGTAGTGCGCCAATATCTCGCGCCTCATCAGGATAACAGCCGATGGCAGCGGCGTGATCAGTTGTCTCGAACAGTTTGACCAACGCATGCCGCGTGTTGGTTTCGGTGGCCTCGACGATGATGAAGGCGTTTTCAAGATTGCGGGTGAGGGCTAGCTTGCAGGATTCAAGCATTTCAGTGCCACGTCCGCGCACCAAAACCAGCCGGCAGGTGGCGGTCATGGCAAGCGCCTCTGCCGCGTCACCAAGTGCGGCAGGATCGGAGGACAGCGTCTCGCCATCAAGGCGCGTGACCGAAAACACATCGTCAAGATCGTCACTGAAATGCACCGCGATTTTCTGGGCGCGTTCAGCGATCAGACCAACGTCACTGCCATGAAGCAATGTGGCGCGGATGGGTGTTGGAATGGCAGACAGAAAGCTCTGGATCTGTCGCGGTGCGACCTTCATCAGGACCCGCTGTTGTTCAGGAAATAGAGCTGGACGCGGGCGGCGACACGATCGGCAAGAAGCATCGCAAGGCGTTCACTGCCATGCCTGTCAGAGCGGGTCTGTGCGAAATAGGCTGACACCGCGCCAAGGGTGGCGGTGGAGGATACTGAGTCCTCCAGCACTATCTCACCAGTGGTGCGATCAACAAGGGTGATTTCCGCTGTCATGGTCATTTTCTTCAAATTCGAGCCGGTGCCCCGAACCGAGACAACAGAGCTTGAAGACTGGCTGAGATTTGATGACAAATCATGTGTCACCAGACCGTCTGAATCGAGCCTGTCACGAAGTTGCCGACTATAGAGCTGGCCCTTGCGCTCACCACTCTGCACAATATTTATACCGACATCCTGTTGTCGCAACACCTCGCCAACCGTCTGAACCTGCATGTTTGTGCAGGCAGCCAGCAGGCAAAGTCCGGCGATCAGGAACGCCCTAGACAACAACATTGATGATCCTGTTCTGCACGACGATGACCTTTCTTGGCTCCCTGCCGTCAAGATATCGGATTACGCCGGCCGAGGCCAGTGCGGCGGCGCGAGCGTCATCCTCGGCTGCGTCACGCGGGAGCGATACGGTGTCACGAAGCTTGCCATTGACCTGAACGCCGATCTCAACGCTGCTTTCGGTGATAAGGGCGGCGTCGGCTTCCGGCCATGGCGAGGCGGCAAGTATCGTCTCATGGCCAAGTGTCCTCCACATCTCCTCGGCGACATGTGGCGCCATCGGGGCCAGAAGTCGGGTCAGTGTTTCGATACTGAACCGCCGCGCCGCGTTGCCCTCTGCCGAACTGTCCTGCAGCTCCGCAATGGCGTTGGCGAGGGTGTAGAGCTGTGCCACCGCCTTGTTGAAGCGGAATGCCTCGATATCCTCGGAAATCGCCTTGATGGCCCGATGCGCCGCGCGTACCAGGTTGCCAGATGCGCCGGATGTTGGCACGGTGCTGCCGACAGGTGCCAGATCAGTACCACTTGCCATGCGATACAGACGCTTTAAAAAGCGTGACGCGCCCTCAACCCCCGCCTCGGTCCATTCCATGTCACGTTCCGGCGGGGAATCCGATAACATGAACAACCGTGCTGTGTCGGCGCCATAGGTCGAGATAATCAACTCCGGGTCGATAACATTCCGCTTCGACTTGCTCATTTTCTCGATGCGGCCCGCGGTGACGGCTTCGCCAGTCTCAATCGCGCGCCAGTCATCGCCGTCACGCTCGACATCTGTCGGAAACAGCCATTTTCCCTGCT
The DNA here is from genome assembly GCA_913031555.1 of uncultured Alphaproteobacteria bacterium. Classification (GTDB taxonomy): domain Bacteria; phylum Pseudomonadota; class Alphaproteobacteria; order Puniceispirillales; family Puniceispirillaceae; genus UBA8309. The sequence continues at coordinate 20,761 of CAJWDO010000004.1, forward strand.
GGTCCTGAAAGGTCTGATGACAGACCATACCCTGGGTCATCAGACCGGCGAATGGCTCATCAAGGTCCAGATAGCCGGTTTCACGAAGCGCCCTGGTGAAAAAGCGGGAATAGAGAAGGTGCAGGACGGCGTGTTCGACTCCGCCAATATATTGATCGACAGGCATCCAGTAGGCGGCCGCCTCACGGCTGAACCCTTCGGGATGCCCCGGGTCGGTATAGCGAAGGAAATACCACGAACTTTCAAAGAAGGTGTCAAACGTGTCCTGCTCGCGAATGGCCGCGCCGCCGCATGTCGGGCAGCTGGTATGTTTCCAGCTCGGATGATGGGACAGCGGATTGCCGGGAGTGTCGAATTCGACATCCTCGGGAAGCTCGACAGGCAGGTCAGCTTCCGGCACCGGCACCATGCCGCAGGATTCACAATGAATGATGGGGATCGGGCATCCCCAATAACGCTGGCGCGACACGCCCCAGTCACGAAGCCGGTAGGTAATCTGGCCATTGCCGGCGTCACGCGATTCCAGCGCATCGATGGCGGCGCGTTTGCCGTCCTCGACGCTCAACCCGTCCCATGCCTCGGAATTGAACAGCTTTCCGGGCCCGACATAGGCCGTGTCGGTGACTGTGAAACTGTCGGAGTCGGCGTCATCCGGCAACACCACCGGGATTACCGGCAGGTCATAGGCATTGGCAAAATCAAGGTCCCGTTGGTCATGCGCTGGACATCCGAAAATGGCACCGGTGCCGTACTCCATCAGTACGAAATTGGCAATATAGACCGGCAGCCGGCACGCCTCTATCAGTGGATGCTGCACGGAAAGGCCGGTGTTGAAACCTTTTTTCTCGGCGGTTTCGACTGCGGCTTCGGACGTTCCGAGCTTGGTGCATTCGGCGATGAAGGTGGCAGCGTCGGCATTGTCCTCACCAATCGCCACCGCCATTGGATGGTTGGCCGCAATGGCCAGGAACGAGGCCCCGTAGAGGGTATCCGGCCTTGTGGTGAAGACATCGATGCTGTCTGCTGTGTCCGGCCCGGGCGTGGTCAGGTCGAAGCGCACCCGCGCACCTTCCGACCGGCCGATCCAGTTTTGCTGCATCAAGCGCACGCGGTCGGGCCAGCGATCCAGCCCCTCGATTGCGCCGAGAAGTTCATCGGCGTATTCGGTGATCTTCAGGAACCATTGTGACAGCAGACGCCGCTCAACCGGGGCGCCGGAGCGCCAGCCACAGCCATCGACGACCTGTTCATTGGCGAGGACGGTATTTTCAACCGGATCCCAGTTGACCCAACTTTCCTTCCGGTAGGCGAGCCCCTTTTCAAGGAATTTCAGGAACATCCGCTGTTCATGCTGGTAATAGTCCGGTGTGCAGGTGGCAAGCTCGCGGTCCCAGTCATAGGACAGGCCCATGGCGCGAAGCTGTGTTCGCATGGCACCGATATTCTCGGTTGTCCAATGGCCGGGATGGACACCGCGTTCCATGGCCGCATTCTCCGCGGGCAGGCCGAAGGCATCCCACCCCATGGGATGCAGAACATTATACCCGCAAGCCCGGCGATAGCGTGCCACCACATCGCCAAGCGTGTAGTTGCGAACATGTCCCATATGGATGCGGCCAGACGGGTAGGGGAACATCTCGAGGACGTAATATTTCGGCTTGTCAGAACCGGTTTCCGCGACAAAGCATTTGTCGGCTTCCCAGCGTTCCTGCCATTTGGCCTCGACGGCGGACGCGTTGTAATGATCCATGAATGTCACCCTGGCGGCATGCCATGAAGGCCCGATTAAATCAGTCTGACTGAATGTTAAGGTCTATTCGACCACTTCGGTAATTGTCTGGGCGCGAATTTCGCGGGCACGGTTCAGAACCAGATCCTCAAGACGCTTGGCGAATTCATCGTCACGAACGCTGGCGCCCCAGGTACCGTCAACGCCATCGCGGCTCTGGACATGAACTGTGACTCTGACGGCGTCGGAACGCAATTCGCGGCCGGAGACGAAAATTGTGATCTTGATTCGTTCATCCGGCGCGCCGGCAAGCGAATACCAGTCGGAAACGATGGTGCCACCAAAAGTGTCGACATCGGCAATTGGAATTAACGAGATAATGTCCAGCGAGGCGCGCCATAGAATGGCGTTGACCGGCATGCTGTCACCACTCGCTCCAGCCAATCCGTCGAGATCGCTCAGTTTGATGCCACCCGGCTTTCCCGTCAGGATGGAAACAGGTCCCTCCTCAACAGTTGGCGGTGCCGGCTCGAAATTCGAGCAGGAGACAAGAAGCAGGCAGAGCAAGGCGGATGCGATATTTTTCATAGGGTGTGTCCACTAAAAAAGGGGGCCGGTTTCCCAGCCCCCTCACAATAGCCGATTAACCTGTGCTTAGAAAGACAGGTCAAGAGCGAGGGCGGTGTTTTTGCCATCTGCGTCGGTGGTGCCGTCCTGATCCCAGGTGTTGTTGGTAATAGACAGCGACAGACCTGGAGTGATCGTGTACGTCACGCCATAGCCGGTCTCTTTGAACTTGAAGGTTGAGTCGGTGGTACCGCTATTTTCGGTCTCACCGGTGAACATCTCAACAGTCAGTGCGTCGGATACGGTGTAGGCAATAGCTGCACCGCTTGCTTCGTAATCAGCTGTGCTGCCTTGCTCATAACCCTGCTGGGCAACAGTCAGAGTAGCGCCGCCCATGGCGACAACCGCACCGAGCGATGTGGCGTTAATAGCGGTGGCAGTGCTGCTTGCCTTACCAGTGGACTGGAAAGCGTACTTCAGAGTTACGGTTGCGTCACCAGCAGCGGTTGAGAACTGAGCGCCGCCCATGGTGGTGTCACCGTATGCGCCGTCAGCCATACCGACAGAGAACTGGAAGCCGCTGACTGCTGGCGAGAGGTAGGAAACCTCAGCAGAGCTGATCCACTCGTCGGAAGGCTTCATCGTACTGATAGTCGCAGTCGTGTTATAACCTTCATCATCGGTGATGTCGAGAGCGGTTGCGAACGCGTCGCCCGACTCGTCAGAAGCAAAGCCGAGTGTGCCCCAATCATCGGAGATCTTGAAACCGTTCTGAGTGAACGAAGCTGTGCCGTCGGCACTGCCGTCCTCGAAGGTGCGGGCGGAAAT
>CAJWDO010000005.1 GCA_913031555.1 uncultured Alphaproteobacteria bacterium
TCCGCAACTATCAGTGGGGCGCGGAAAAGCGCAACACCACCCTGTGGTATGATGACAATTTCGTTGGCACCGAGCTTGATGATCAGGTCTCCTATGCCGGTGTCGCCAGTGCCTGCGGGCTGGAAGGCGTCGTCGTGCATTCGCAGCAGGAACTGACCGACGCGCTGAACAAGGCTGTCGATGCGCAGATGAAGGATGGCAAGACAACCTTCATCGAGGTGATGCTCAACCAGGAGCTTGGTGAGCCGTTCCGCCGTGACGCGATGAAGGCGCCGGTGGCCGTCGCCGGGATCAGTGCCGCCGATATGCGCACCCAACCGCTGGCGTCATAACCGCCAACGGCCCACGCCAAACAACATCACGAAAATGCCCTGCCTTTCCAGGCGGGGCATTTTTTGTGGAAATATATTTCACCGATGTCGGGGGTGCCGTAACGGTCTGTTAACCGGTGCCTGGCTAGACTTGTCTATGGTGAGTCGGTCAAAATCATACAGGAAACCGGGCGGGAAGCCGGGCGTCAAAGCAGGCGTGGAATCAGGCGCGGGTGGGCCAAGGCCGCAAGCCTTGCTGGTTCTGCCAGTCCTGACAGCGTTGCTTGTGGCGATATTGGGCGGCCACGCCACGGCGGGGGAGCCACCTAAAACAGTGGTGGATTCACTTGTCGAATCGCTGGTCGTGCTTGGTGAAAATTACGAGGCCGGCGAATGGGTACGGCAGAGCGATCTGCTTGCCTATATGTGGTATCTGCTGGCGGCGACGGACGGGCATGAAACGGCGGATGCGGCGCGGCACCGGATAGCGCGGCGCCTGTCCCCGGCCGAGATCGCCGCCGCGCAGGCGCTGGCCAGACAATGCCATGCCACCAAATACTGGCGTTGCGGCGAGACCACCGCGGCCGAGGATCTGGCCAATATTGCCGGCAGCGACACGGTGTTGAGATATTCCAGCCAGCAACCCCGCCAATGACACCCGGTCAGTGACACCCGGTCAGTGACACCGCGTCAATTGTGCCGCATTGATTACCCCGTGCTAATTACCCCGGGTTGATTACCCCGGGTCGGTTATACCGTCAGGACGGTACAGCCTGTCGTCTGGCGGGCGGCGAGGGCCGCATGCACATCGGCCACCTGGCCCAGCGGCGCACGCCTGTTGATGCTGACCTTCAGCGTGCCGTCGGCGACCCTGGCGAACATGTCGGCGCTTGCCGATTCCAGCCAGTCGCGCTCAGTCGCGAAATGGAACAGGGTCGGCCGCGTCAGATAGAACGAGCCGGCGGCAAGATCCTTGATCTGGAAATCGGCATAGGCACCGGATGACTGGCCGAAATTGACCACCGTGCCATGCCGGCGGGTGCATTTCAGGCTCTTCGCCATGGTGTCTTTGCCAACCGAATCATAGACCACGTTCACCCCCGCGCCGTCGGTGAGTTTCATCACCTCTTCCTCGAAATCCCGGCTTTGATAATCAATCACATGATCATAGCCATTGGCCTTTGCCAGCGCGCATTTCTCGGCCCCGCCGGCGGTGCCGATGGTGGTCGCGCCAAGCGATTTCATCCACTGGCCGGCCAGCAGCCCGACGCCGCCGGCCGCGGCATGGAACAGCACCGTGTCACCCTTGCCGACGGCATAGCTTCGCGATGTCAGATAGGCGACCGTCAGACCCTTCAGCATGATGGCGGCGGCAATGTCACTGCCAATGGCGTCCGGAAGCCTGACAACCATATTGGCGTTGATCGTCCGGTGCGTGGCATAGGCCCCATTCGGCAGCGTGTAGGCAACCCGGTCGCCAACCGCCAGATGCGTCACACCATCCCCGACGGCGGTGACGATGCCGGCACCCTCGCTGCCAAGCACAAGGTCCTTGTCGACAGGCCAGGGATAGGCGCCGGTACGGATGTAGATATCAAGGAAATTGACACCGATGGCCTCATGCTCGATCACCACTTCACCGGCCGCCGGGGTGATATCCCCGATCTCGATCCGGTGAATGACCTCGGCGCCACCCGGCATCTCTGCCGCCATTGCGTATCCCATCTTCATCTCCTTCGCAGTCCCTTTGCCCATTATACATGCCCATATTCACGGGCATGTTTTCGTTATGGCAGGATATGGGGTGCGTGCTACCTGTTGTCCAGCAACATCACCTTGTCCAGCAGTCGGTATATGACATCCGCCACACCCCCCGATCTCAGCATCGATCACGCCCGCGCCCTTGACGCCACCGACCCTCTGGCTAGTCTGCGCGAGAGATTTATATTGCCGGCGGACGTGATCTATCTGGACGGCAATTCACTTGGCGCGCTGCCGCGTGCAGTGCCGGAACGGATCGCCGCGACAGTGACAGGTGAATGGGGCGACGGGCTGATCCGAAGCTGGAATGATGCCGGCTGGATCGAGGCACCGCGGCGGGTCGGGGCAAGGATCGCGCCGCTCATCGGCGGCGGCGCTGCCAATGTCATCGCCGCCGACAGCACCACGGTGAATCTGTTCAAGACATTGTCGGCCGCGCTGGCGCTGCGCCCGCAGCGAACAAAGATCATCACCGAAACACGCAATTTCCCGACTGACAATTACATCGCCGAGGGCGTGATCCGGCAGACCGGCGGACGTCACCGGCTTGTCCATGCCGAACAGGCGACGGCGATTGCCGATCTTCTCGACGATGATGCGGCGGTGCTGATGCTGACGCATGTGAATTACCGCGACGGCAGCGTTCATGACATGGCCGGGCTGACAAAGGCAGCGCATGATGCCGGCGCGTTGGTGATCTGGGACCTGGCGCATTCGGCCGGGGTGATGCCGCTGGACCTTGCCGGATGTGACGTCGATTTCGCCATTGGCTGCGGCTATAAATTCCTGAATGGCGGCCCCGGCGCGCCGGCCTTCCTCTATGTCGCGCCGCGCCATCTTGGCGGTTTCGGACAACCGCTGAGCGGCTGGTTCGGACATGCCGACCCGTTCGGGTTCGACCCGCATTACCAGCCGGCCGAAGACATCACCCAATATCTGTGTGGCACGCCGCCGGTCATCAGCATGGTCGCGCTGGAGACGGCGCTTGATCTGTGGGATGGCGTCGCGATGCGGGATGTCAACGCCAAGGCGCGGCAGCTGACAGGCTATTTCATCGACCTTGTCGAGGCGCGGTGCGCCGGCAGTGATCTCACACTGATCTCGCCACGCGATGCGGCGCGGCGCGGCGCGCAGGTCTCCTTCACCCATCCGACAGGTGGCTATGCCATCATCAGCGCGCTGATCGCCGACGGGGTGATCGGTGATTTCCGCGCCCCGGACATTCTGCGATTCGGGTTTGCGCCGCTCTATACGCGCTTTGTCGATGTCTGGCATGCCGTTGACAGGCTGGCGGGCATTCTTGACGGGCGACGATGGGACAGGCCCGAATTCCATGCCCGCCGGAAGGTCACCTGATGGCAGCCACTAAATCCGGTCCGACGGCGCTTGACTGGGGATTGCTGGCGGCGCTTGGCCTGATCTGGGGCGCCGCGTTCCTTGGTGTGGAAGTGGCACTTGGTGGCCTGCCACCGCTCTGGGTGGCGGCGGGGCGGATTTCCATGGCGGCTCTGCTTCTTGTCATTGTGGCACATCTGACGGGCGACGGCCTTCCCGGCTTTCGCACCGCCATCCAGCGCCGGATCTGGCTGCACTGCCTTGGCATGGGATTGTTCACCAACGCCATCCCCTTCAGCCTGTTGTCCTGGGGACAACAGCATGTCACCTCAAGCTTTGCCGGGATCACCATGGCGGTGGTGCCACTGTTTGTCCTGCCGCTCAGCCATTTCCTGATTCCAGGAGAGCGGCTGAGCCTGGCACGGGTGATCGGCTTTCTGACCGGATTCGGCGGGGTGGTGTTGCTTGTCGGGGGTGACCATCTGTTCATGCCGGCAACAGGCCTTGCGGCGGGCGGTGGTGACGTGATCATGCTGGTGGCACAGCTGGCCTGCGTTGGGGCAAGCTGCTGCTATGCCTGCGGGTCGATCATCACGCGGCTGTGCCCGCCTGTCAGCACGATAACCTTTGCCGCCGCCGGGCTGCTTTGTGCCAGCATCGCCATCCTGCCACTGGCCTTCATTGCCCATGGCGTGCCGCGCGAGGTCAGCATCGCCAGCTGGTCCGGCGTGGTGTTCCTGGCGCTGCTGCCAACCGGGCTGGCGACAATCCTGCTGACCATCATTATCCGCCGCGTCGGCCCGCCCTTTCTGTCACTTGTCAATTATCAGGTGCCTGTATGGGCGGTGCTGATCGGCGTCAGCATTCTTGGCGAGGCGCTTCCCGGCCATTTCGTGATGGCGCTGGTGACAATCCTGATCGGACTTGCGATCTCGCAGCGTCTGCATCGTACGAAGACCACCTGACGCCCGATAGACGCCCGATAGACGCCAGACAGACACAGGATATCAGACAGCGTCGAAATCCACCGTGACACTGTCCGTCTTCGGGCGCGCCTGACAGGACAGGATGAAGCCTGCCTCCATCTCCCACGGCTCGAGCGAGTAATTGGCGTCCATATCGACCTCACCGGTGACAAGCCGACAACGACAGGTGCAGCACATACCGGCCTCGCAGGAATAGGGAAGCTCCATCCCAGCAGCCTTACCGGCGGCAAGAATAGTCTGACGCGCCGGGTCCATGGCAAAATTGCGGGTGATGCCATCGGCCCGCAATTCGACCCGGCAATGACCATCAGGGTCGTCACCGGCTGTCATATCCTCGATTCTTGCCCGTGGCGGCGCGCCGGTGGCGGGTGCCGCCGGGGTGAAATGTTCAGTTGCGATCCGCCCGCCATCCATACCGGCAGCGACAAGCGCCTCACGGCAGTCGGTCATCATGCTGTCCGGACCGCAAAGATAGGCCGCCGACAAGTGCGGCGGTGTGATCAGCCCGGCAGTGACAAGCGACGCGATCTTGCCAGCATCGACACGGCCGTTCAGCAGTGCGGCGTCACGCGGTTCACGCGACAGCACATGCACAATGCGGCAGCGGTCAAGATAACGGTCCTTCAGATCCTCCACCCGGTCGCGAAACATGATCGAGGCGGAATTGCGATTACCATAGACAAGCGTCACCCTGGTGCCGGGATGGCCGGTCGCCAGCGCCGTTTCGGCAATCGACAGGATCGGCGTGATCCCCGACCCGGCGGCCAGCAGCAGGATATCGCCTATCGCATCGTCAGTCTGATCAGCATGGACAAAGCGGCCCTGCGGCGTCATCACGTCGATGCTGTCACCGACCGCAAGATTGGCCAGCGCGTGGGTGGAAAACCGTCCACCCTCGACTTGCTTGATCCCGACCCCCAGCACGCCGCTATGCGGCGGCGTGCAGATCGAATAGGGACGGCGCACCTCCTCGCCGTCGATATCGGCACGAAGCGTCAGATATTGTCCGGGGAGAAAGCGGTAGGCCCCGGCAAGCTCGTCCGGCACGGCAAAGCCAAGCGCCATGGCGAAGTCACCAAACCTCTCGAGATGGCTGATCGTCAGCTGGTGGAATTTTGGAATCATGCTACGGGTGTCATCTCAGAGGCATTTGAAATAATCGAAGGGCTCGCGGCAGGACAGGCAGCGATACTGCGCCTTGCAGGCGGTGGCGCCAAAGGCCGACAGCTCGGTCGTATCAAGGCTGTCACAGCGCGGACAGGCCACCTGCGGACGGGCGAAATATGCGTCATCATCCACCTCGGAACCGGCACGGCGCAGCGGCGGCGCAATGCCGGCGTCCTTCAGCTTTGCCCGGCCAGCCGGGGTGATCCAGTCGGTCGTCCAGGCCGGCGCCAGCACCCGCCTGACACGCGCCTCATACCCGGCCGCGGCAACCGCCGTCTCGATGGCAAGCTCGATCGCGAGCGTCGCCGGACAGGCCGAATAAGTGGGGGTGACGTCGATCTCGACAGATGCGCCGTCGCGGCGCAGGTCGCGGATGATGCCAAGATCGCCAACCGTCACCACGACAAGTTCCGGGTCGGGCACAGATTCGGCGATGTGGCGCACCGCCGCCAGCCCGTCGTCACGGTCGATATTGGTATCGATCTCGGGATCCATTCTGGGCGCCACTACCATGTCTGCCCCGGATAGGCCCGCTGCATGAACTGCATTTCGGCAAGAAGATGACCAAGCACCTCGCCATGCCGGCCGGTGCGGCCGCCGGAAATGCCGGCCGTGACGTCAAGCGACGGCAGCTTCGCCATCGCGAAGGTGCGGGACACAGTGCCATCAAAAGTCGCTCTGACGGCGTCCGGGTCGGCAAGCAGTCCAGCCGTGACAAGGCGCTGCGCCGTCTCGTCACTCTCGAACATCTCGCCGATATAGGGGGCAAGCTCGTCAAGCGCCGCCATCATCCGGCGGGCGCTTTCCTCGGTGCCGTCGCCAAGCCGAATCACCCATTCACCGCTGTGCCGGACATGATAGGCCATTTCCTTGACCGCCTTGCCGGCATGGTCGGCAAGGCGCGCATCGGTTGAACCGGTCAGCCCGTCCCACACCGGATGCATGTAGGCGGCGAACAGGAACTGGCGGAGGATGGTAAAGGCAAAATCACCATTCGGTCGTTCAACCATCAAAATATGACGGAAATCCGTGCCATCGCGGAGGAAGGCGTAATCATCCTCGCTGCGGCCATCACCCTCGATCTCGGCGGCGTAGCCATAGCACATCCGCGCCGTCCCGATCAGGTCCAGCGCCATGTTCGGCAGTGCCAGATCCTCTTCCAGCATTGGGGCGTGGCCACACCATTCGCTGAGCCTGTGGCCAAGGATGAGATGGTCATCACCGATGCGCAGAAGCAGCGCCAGAAGATCGTCACGCCCAGCCATTACATATGACCCACATCATCGGGAATGTCATAGAAGGACGGGTGCCGATAGGCCTTCGAGGCTGACGGCTCGAAATTCTCGTCTCGCTGGTCCGGGTCGGAAGCGGTGATACTGGCCGATGGCACGACCCAGATCGAGACACCTTCGCCGCGGCGGGTATAGACATCGCGCGCCGCCTGAACCGCCATCACCTCGTCACTGGCATGGACCGAACCGACATGGCTGTGGGCAAGGCCGGTCCGCGGGCGGATGAACACCTCCCATAATGGCATCAGGTTCCGGGGCATTTGATTCCGTGTATCATCGCTCATGACAGGTCTCCCCGGCGCCTACTCGGCTGCCTGTGCTTGCCGTTTGGCGGCATGCGCCAGCGCCGCCTCGCGCACCCACGCGCCCTCATCCCAGGCCTTGCGGCGCGCGGCGACGCGCTCGCGGTTCATCGGCCCGTTGCCCTTCACGACGCGCCAGAATTCATCCCAGTCGATTGGGCCGAAATCATAGCCTTGCCGCTGTTCATTCCATTTCAGGTCGGGATCGGGGATGGTCAGCCCCAGATATTCGGCCTGCGGCACGGTGGCATCGACAAATTTCTGGCGAAGTTCATCATTGGTGAAGCGTTTGATTTTCCATTTCACCGACTGGTCGGTATTTCGAGATTCGCCGTCCGGCGGGCCGAACATCATCAGAACCGGCTGCCAGAACCGGTTCAGCGATTCCTGCGCCATCGCCTTTTGCGCCGGCGATCCCTGCGCCAGTGTCATGACGATTTCATAGCCCTGGCGCTGGTGGAAGCTTTCCTCCTTGCAGATGCGGATCATCGCCCGCGCATAGGGGCCGTAGGAACAGCGGCAGAGCGGGATCTGGTTCATGATCGCGGCGCCATCGACAAGCCAGCCAATGGTGCCGATATCGGCCCAGCTCAGCGTCGGATAATTGAAGATCGAGGAATATTTCGCCGTCCCGTCGATCAGCTCCTCGGTCATCTGTTCGCGGCTGACGCCAAGCGTTTCGGCAGCGGAATAGAGGTACAGGCCATGCCCGCCTTCATCCTGAACCTTGGCAAGAAGCGAGGCCTTGCGGCGCAGTGACGGCGCGCGGGTGACCCAGTTGCCCTCGGGAAGCATGCCGACGATCTCGGAATGCGCATGCTGGCCAATCTGCCTGACGAGCGTGCGGCGATAACCTTCCGGCATCTCGTCATTCGGCTCGATTTTCTGTTCATCATCGATGCGCGCCTGAAAACGGGTGAGAAATTCCTCGTCCTCGACAGTGCGCCCATCGGCGCCAATCAATCCCTGCGAATACATTGCCGTTGGTCCTTTGCGATCTAGATGGCCACCATGGTCAGCAGCTCATAATGCGCCACAAGCTCATTCTCATGGTCGCGGAGTTCAACATGCCAGCGCACCTCACCATATTCGTCGGTGCGTCTGGTCTTTCGCTTTACCGTCAGATGGACGGTGATGTCGGTGCCGGGGGTTACCGGCTTTTCAAAGCTCAGCGCATTCAGCCCAGTATTGGCCAGCACCGGCCCCGGCGCCGGGTCGACAAACATGCCGGCCGCAAAACTGAGAAGAAGATAGCCATGCGCGACGATTCCCGGGAAGAACGGGTTTTCGGCTGCCGCCTCGGCATCAGTGTGGGCATAGAAACTGTCACCGGTAAAATCGGCAAAATGCGCGATATCCTCGGCTGTGATCCGGCGTGGTTGTGTGACCAGTGTCTCACCAAGCGCCAGATCGCCGAACCGGCGGCGGAACGGGTGCGCCGGGCCGGCATGGGTCGGACTGCCGGCAAGCCATGTTTCACCTGCCGCCGACAGCAGCGCCGGCGGACCCTGCAGCGCGGTCCGCTGCATGTAATGTTTGACGGCGCGTATGCCGCCCAATTCCTCACTGCCACCAGCACGCCCGGGGCCGCCATGCACCATATGCGGCAGGGGCGATCCATGGCCGGTGGCTTCCGCCATCGAGTCACGGTTGTTGAAATAGAGCCTGCCATGATGACTGGCACTGGCGGCAACGAATTGATGCGCCAGCGCCGCATCGCGCGTTACCACCGAGGTCACAAGCGCCCCGCCGCCACGATTGGCCAGCGCCGCCGCATGGTGGGCGTCGCGATAAGGCATCAGGCAGGCCACAGGACCGAAGGCCTCCTTTTCATGAAGATGGGTCGCGGCATCGGGGTCGGCGCAGTCAAAGATCGTCGGCACCACCCAGGCACCGCCATCAAGATTCTCGCCTGTCAGACGCGGCGCCTCGCCGCCGATGATACAGCGCGCCTCGTCGGCAAACAGCGTGCATGTGCCAAGAACATCCTGTTTCTGCGCGGCCCCGGCAAGCGCGCCCATGCCAACCTCCTGCAAGCGCGGATCGCCAAGCGTCACCTCGCCAAGCCGTGCCGACAGCGCCTCGGCAATTGGGTGGCGAAGCGGTGCCGGCACAAGGATTCGCCGCACGGCGGTGCATTTCTGACCTGCCTTGGCGGTAATTTCGGTCACCACTTCTTTCACGAAAAGGTCGAACTCCGGGTCGCCGACGGCAACGTCATCACCAAGGATGGTGGCGTTCAGACTGTCCTGTTCGGCGGCAAACCGGACCGAGTTGCGAAGCAGGTTTTCCGTGCCGCGAAGTGCCAGCGCGGTATCGGCGGAACCGGTAAAGCTGACCGCATCCTGCGGTCCAAGTTTATCGAACAGCGGGCCGAGCCTGCCGGAGACAAACTGCACCGCACCGTCCGGAAGGCAGCCCGATTCCAGAATCATGCGAAAGGCCGCCTCGGCAACATAACCTGTCACCGTCGCCGGCTTGACGATCGCCGGCATGCCGGCAAGCAAAGTCGGGGCCAGCTTTTCCAACATGCCCCAGACCGGGAAATTGAAGGCATTGATATGGACCGCGACACCCTGCATCGGCGTGAAGACATGCTGGCCGACGAAACTGCCGCCGCGCGACAACATCTCGACATCGCCATCAAGATAGACGTGCGAGTCCGGCATCTCGCGCCGCCCCTTCGAGGCAAAGACAAACATCGTGCCGATGCCGCCATCAATATCGATCCAGCTGTCGGACTTCGTGGCGCCAGTGAGATAGGACAGCTCATAGAGTTCGGCCTTGCGGGCGGACAGATATTGCGCCAGCGCCTTGAGCATGCGCGCCCGGTCATGGAAACTCATCGCGCGAAGGGCCGGCCCACCATGCGTCAGCGCGTGCCGGTACATCGCCATGACGTCCGGCGCACCGGTGCCGGCATGGCCGATCACCGCGCCCGTACAGGCGTCGTGAAGCGGCACCAGACCAGATTCCGGTGTCACCCACTTTCCGGCGACGAATGACTGGACCTGCATCAGGCTCATGCCCTGCTCGCTCCTTGTTTGGACATCTGCGGTCGAGGATGGAGTGGGCATCCCATGTTCAAACCGCATCTATAGTAATCCCACCCAAGCACAGTACTATTATTGACCGACCGGTCAGTCTATGTAAAGCCATAACGACATCCGGTAAATTCCCGTTACATGCATGCAAGGCATTTTTTGCTGGTCAGCCATGGGGCCACTTGCATAGGCTTTGGGGCCTGTAGCGGAGACAGCCCATGAGTGACACCATTCTTTTGACGACCGACGGGGCCCTTTGGACGATCACGCTGAACCGGCCTGACAAGCTCAACGCCTTCACCGAGGAAATGCATCTTGCCTTTCGCGCCGCGCTTGAGGCGGCGCGGGATGATGATACGTGCCGCGCGGTGCTGCTGACAGGTGCCGGGCGCGGCTTCTGCGCCGGGCAGGACCTTGGTGACCGCGACCCGGCAAAGGGCGACGTGCCGGACCTTGGCGAAACGCTTCGCAATTTCTTCAACCCGAATATCAGATTGATCCGCGACATGCCGAAACCGACCGTCGCCGCGGTGAATGGCGCTGCGGCCGGCGCCGGCGCCAATATCGCGCTGGCCTGTGACATCGTTCTGGCCGCACACGGAGCAAAATTCCTCCAGGCCTTTGCCCGCATAGGGCTGATCCCGGATGCCGGCGGCAGCTGGGCGCTGACCCGCCTTGTCGGTCCGGCGCGGGCGCGCGGCCTCGCGATGTTGGCCGAACCGCTACCGGCCGCAACGGCCGCCGAATGGGGGCTGATCTGGAAGGCTGTCGATGATGACGATCTGATGGCAGAAGCGCGGGAACTGGCCGGCAACCTCGCCAACGGCCCGACCACCGGCCTCACCCTGACCAAGCAGGCAATCCAGGCGGCAACGGAAAACACGCTGGAAGAACAGCTTGAGCTTGAGGCCGAATTGCAGTCGCGCGCCGGTGCCACCGATGACTATCAAGAAGGTGTGACAGCCTTCCTTGAAAAACGCCCGCCCCGCTTCACCGGACGTTGAGATGTTACCACCGTGCCATGATTTTTGATCTGACAAGACTCCCCGACGATTTCATTGAAAACCCGCACCCGTATTACGCGGCGCTTCGCGAGTGCGACCCGGTCTATGAAATGCCGGGCGGCGGGCTGTTCCTGACACGCCATGCCGACCTTGTCCGGGTCTATAAGGACCGCCAGACCTTCTCATCAGACAAGAAGGTTGAGTTCTATCCGAAATTCGGCGATTCGCTTCTCTATCAGCATCACACGACCTCGCTTGTCTTCAACGACGCGCCACTGCATACCCGCGTGCGGCGGGCCATTGCCGGCGCCCTTGCGCCGCGCGCCATCGTCGGCATGGATGTTGTGGTGCGGCAGCTTGTTGACGGGCTGGTCAATGATCTTGCCGCGCGCCGGCAGGCTGGCAAGCCGATTGATGCGGTGGCGCATTTCGCGCAGAACATCCCGATCGAGGTGATCGGCAATCTTCTGGCCATCCCGCGCGCCGAGAGAGAACCACTTCGCGACTGGTCACTGGCCATTCTGGGCGCGTTGGAGCCGGAAATTTCGCAACAGCAATTCGATGAGGGCGAAAACGCGGTCCGCGAGTTTCTGGCCTATCTCGAAGCGCTTGTCGCACGGCGGCGCACCGAGGACCTGGAAGCGGCCGGCGACATCATGGCACGGCTGATCCGCGAGACGGGTGAGGCTGGCGAGGATGCCAACCTGTTGCCGCATGAGCTTCTTCAGAACTGCATCTTCATCCTCAATGCCGGCCATGAGACGACAACCAACCTGATCTGTTCGGGAATCTTCCTGCTGGCGCAGCGCCCGCAGATCGTCGCCCAACTTGCCGAAAATCCGGAATTATGGCCAGCCGCCATCGAAGAAATCCTGCGGATGGAGAGCCCGAACCAGCTTGGCAACAGGCGGGCCGTTGCCGATTTCGAACTTGGCGGACGGAGCTGGCCTGCCGGCACCCTGATCACGCTTGGCATGGGCGCCGCCAACCGTGATCCGGCGATGTTCGACCAGCCCGACGAATTCCGCCTCGACCGCGGCGACAACCAGCATCTTGCCTTTGCCGGCGGGGTGCATGTCTGTGCCGGCAACAGCATTGCACGGATCGAGGGGCAGATCGCATTGGCAAGCCTGTTCCGCCGCTGGCCCGGCCTGCAGGTGGAAGGCGGCTTGCGCCGCTCGCCGCGTGTTCGCTTCCGCGGCTTTGAATTCATGCCGCTGACGCTTGACGGCGGCGCATGACGACACTGGACTTTCCGAAGTGAAGCAGGGCATGTTGACGAGACTATGAAGTGCCGCGCTCGATGGCGCGATGCGGCAGGATACTGGACAGCAATACGGGGCCGGGAGGACAACGGGGTATGGACAAGCGCAATCTGATTGTGATGGTGAAATGCGAGATCGGGCGCACCTATGATGTCGCGGCCACGCTGGCCGACCTTCCCGAGGCACCAATCGTCTATTCAACCTCCGGCGACTATGATCTGTTCACCATGTTCAGGCTCGATAACAATGACGATATCGGCCACTATGTCTGCGAGAGTATTCAGAAGGTGGAAGGTGTCCGCGACACCAACACCATCGTCTGCTTCAACCCCTTCACCAAGGACCGGGGCATCTGAGTGATGCCTACCGACGCCCCGTCAGCAAAGTCCTATGAAGAATCATGGCTCGATTCCTTCATCGAGCTTTTCACCCTGTGCGGGGCGCGCACCGACGAGACCATCACCCTGCTGACGGAAACGCAGAGCCGGCAGATCAATATCGAACTGGCGCGCAACGCCCTGATCGGCATGAAGCTGGCGCACCAGATCGTCACCGTCCCGAGCAAAGCGCCGAATTCAGGTCCGATCATAAGATCAACCGGCGCCTCGACGGCCTTGACCGGCGAGGATGCGGCCATCCGCAATCTGTGCGGGTCGGACCTTGTCATCGACCTGACGGTGGAAGGGCTGATGCACGCCCCGGAGACCGCCGGCATCCTGAAATCCGGCGCACGGATCATGACGATCTCGAACGAGCATCCGGAAATTCTGGCGCGGCTTCGCCCTGACCCGGCGATGAAGGAGATTGTCCGCAGCGCTGTTGCAGCCTGTCGCGCCGCCAGCACCATGAAAGTCACCTCGCCTGCCGGCACCGAGCTGTCGGTGTCGATGACCGACATTCCGACGGTGGGTGTCTGGGGATGGACCGACAGGCCCGGAACATTGGCGCACTGGCCGGGCGGCCTCGTCGTCAGCTTTCCACGCCAGGCAAGCTGCAACGGCACCATCATCTTTGCCCCGGGTGACATCAATCTGACCTTCAAACGCTATTTTGAAAGCGAGGTGCGCTGCGTGATCCGGGATGGTTTCATCACCGAAATCAGTGGCGACGGCACCGATGCCAAGTTGATGAAACGCTATCTCGAGGGGTTCAACGACCCGCTTGCCTTCGCCACCAGCCATGTCGGCTGGGGACTCAATCCGGCGGCGCGGCACGAGGCGCTGACGATGTATGACAAGGCCGACCTGAACGGCACCGAGTTGCGGGCGCTGGCCGGCAATTTCCTTTATTCAACCGGCGCCAATGAATTTGCCGGGCGCTTCACCGAGGGCCATTTCGACCTGCCAATGATGGGATGCACCATCAGCCTCGATGACATCGTCGTCGTCCGTGACGGCGTGCCTGTATGACCGGTGCGGCCGATAACATGGACCGTCTGACCGCCGCCGGAATCAGCTTTCTTGCCGGTGGCGGCGAACAGGCAGGCGCGGCGGCGCTTGTCTGTCTTCACGGCATTGGTGGTGATGCGACGAGTTTCCGGGGCCAGATCGCCGGCCTTGCCGGACCGGACCAGCGGGTCCTGTCATGGGACATGCCCGGCTATGGCGGCTCGGCACCGCTTGCCACGATGGATTTCGCCGCGCTGTGCGAGCGGCTCGCTGCCGCGCTGGATGAGCTTGGCCTGACGCGCGTCGTCATCGCCGGCCAGTCGATTGGCGGCATGATCGCGCAGGAGATGGCGATCCGCCATCCGGACCGCGTTGCCGGGCTGGTGCTGATCGCCACCGTGCCCGCCTTTGGCGGTCGTGATGACAGTTTCCGCGACACCTTCCTTGCCGCAAGGCTGGCGCCGCTTGATCAGGGGGTCGGCATGGACGCGCTTGCCACCGAAGCCATTCCGGCGGTGCTTGGCCCGGATGCCGACACCGCTACCCGCGATGACGCCATCAAGGCCATGGCGGCCATTCCCGAAGCCGCCTATCGCCAGGTGCTGGCAACACTTGTCACCTTCAACAGGCGCGATGATCAGCATCGCATCACCTGCCCCTGTCTGCTGATCGCTGGCGGTAAGGATGATAACAGCCCGGCGCGGGCAATGGAAAGAATGGCAGGCCGCCTTCCGGATGCGGCATTGCTGGTGATTGAAAATGCCGGTCATCTGGTCAATAGTGAGGCGAATCGAGACTGCAACGAGGCTATAGATGCCTTTCTGCGGGATCTTGGAACAGACAATGATCCGCCTGTGGGCGGCGACGGGCAGGACCATAAACATCATGCATGATGGCAGCACATCACGACTTGACGCGCAGCCGGTTGATTCACCGATTTTCGCGCCGGACAGCTGGAGGCTGACCGATTTCGAGGCCGCGCTCTGTGCCGAGACGCGGCAGCTGGCGCAGGCGAAATTCGCCCCGCGCGCAGCCGAAATCGACCGTGAGGCGCGCTTCCCGACCGAGAATTACGTCGATCTGAAGTCGCATGATCTTCTTGGCATCTGCATCCCTGCCGAACATGGCGGACGCGGTGCCGACCTGCGCGCCTACATGCTGGCGGCGGCGGAAATCGGCCGCTATTGCGGTGCCACCGCGCTGACCTTCAACATGCATGTCAGTTCCTGCCTGTGGACAGGTGTTCTGGCCGATGGCGTCGATATGAGCGCGGCACAGCGCGAGGAACATGCCGCGATGCGGGCCCGCCATTACAAGCGCATTCTCGAGGATGGCGCGATCTATGCGCAGCCCTTTTCCGAGGGCGGCGACGCGGCAGCTGGCAAGGCGGCTTTCGGCACCACAGCGCTGCGGACCAACGGCGGGTGGATCGTCAATGGCCGCAAGATCTTCGCCTCGCTGTCGGGTCATGCCGATTTCTATGGCGTTCTGTGTACCGAGCTGGACACGCCGGACAGCCGCCCATCGCGTGCCAACACGATGTATGTGGCGGTTCCCCGCGATGCCGAGGGGGTGTCTGTAGAGGGTCACTGGGACCCGCTCGGCATGCGTGGTACCGTGTCGAGAACACTGATCTTCAAGGATGTCTTCATCCCGTTCAGCGAACAGCTGATGCCGCGCGGTGTCTATTTCAACGCCGCCAAGCAATGGCCGCACATGTTCATGACCTTGACCCCGAGTTATATGGGGATCGCGCAGGCGGCCTATGATTTCACCGTTCGCTACCTTCGCGGCGAGATGCCTGGCACGCCGCCGGTGAAACGCCGCATGTATCCGACCAAACAGCTTGCCGTCGCGCAGATGAAGATCATGCTGGAACAGACAAAGTCACTGTGGTTCCAGTCGATCAGCGAGGCGCGCCCCAACCCTGGCAAGGATTCACTGCTGCGCGCCTGGGCGGCGCAATACAGCGTGATGGAAAACGCCAACGAGATCGCGCAGCTTGCCATCCGTACCTGTGGTGGCCAGGCGATGCTGAAGTCACTTCATCTGGAACGGCTCTATCGTGACAGCCGTTGCGGTGCGCTGATGCTCCCCTGGACGGCGGAGCTGTGTACCGACATGCTTGGCAAGGGTGTCCTGTACGAGACCGGCGAGACTGATGAGGACCAGGCCTAGGGTGCAGAACCGCCGGATCGACAGTCTGGTGACGGCGCATGCCGCCGCGACCCCGAACCGGCCGGCCCTTACTTTTAAGGGTGCGTCCGTCAACTATGCAGCGCTGAACGAGACCGCTGCCGCGATGGCCGGCTGGCTGACAACGCGCGGCATCGGCCCCGGCGACCGCGTCGCAATCTATACCCGCAATCATCCTGAAAGTTTTGTCACGCTGCTGGCCGTCTCTCGCCTTGGCGCGATGATGGTGCCGCTGAACTGGCGGCTGTCAGAGGCAGAGCTGTCCTGGCAGATGGCCGACGCCGCGCCGACACTGTTGATCCATGCGCCGGAATTTGCCGAGATGGCAGGCCGGCTGGCGGACCGGTCAGCCTGTCCGCGCATCGCGCTTGGCACCGAGCTTGAAGCAGCGCGGGACGGGCACGGGTTTGCCGAGGCGGATGCCACCGGCAGCGCCGATGCCGAGCTGATGATCGTCTACACCTCGGGGACCACGGGCCGGCCAAAGGGCGCGGTGCTGGCACAGCCGGCGATGATCGCCAATGCCGTGATGAGCCATGATGCCTATGCGATGACACCCGATGATGTGGTGTTGAACATCCTGCCGCTGTTCCATGTCGGCGGACTGAATATCCAGCCTTTGCCGGCCCTGCTTCTTGGCGCCCATGTGGTGATCGCCCCCACCTTCGACCCTGCCGCCACGCTGGCGGCGATTGGCCGGCACGGCGTGACGCAGGTCACGGTGGTGCCGACGGTGCTGGCGGCGCTGCTGGCACAGGACGACTGGCTGACAGCGGATCTGGCCAGCCTTCGCATGATGGCCATCGGGTCGACCGACGTGCCGGTGCCACTCATCGAGGCGGTGCATGATCGCGGCATCCCGGTTGTGCAGGTCTATGGCGCCACCGAAACATCGCCGACGGCGATCTACCAGACAGCCGATATCGCCTTTGACACCGCCGGGTCGATCGGTCGCGCGGGACGCGCCTGCGATATCCTCATCGCCGGCCCGGACGGCGCCGAAATGCCAACCGGCGAGGTGGGCGAAATCCGGGTTCGCGGCGACAATATCCTGGCCCGCTACTGGAATAATGAGCCGGCAAGCCGGGCCAGCATCACCGATGGCTGGTTCCATACCGGCGATATGGCGCGGGTCGATGATCAGGGGCTGTACTGGTTCGCCGACAGGCTGAAGCATGTCATCATCTCCGGCGGCGAGAATATCTATCCGGCCGAACTGGAACGGGTGCTCCGCGATGTGACGGGGCTGGCCGAATTCACCGTCGTCGGGCGCGATGATGAACGCTGGGGCCAGGTCCCCGTCATCGTCGCGGTACGCGCCGACGATACCGTCACCGGCGAATCAGTGCTGGCGCATTTCGACGGACAGCTGGCCCGCTTCAAGCGGCCGAAGGATGTGGTCTTTGTCGAGGCACTGCCACGCAACGCCCTTGGCAAGATCGTCGCCGAAGAGGTGCGGGCTCTTCTGCGCCCCTGAGGTCTCCCCCTAGCTCATCATCGAGGGCAGGAACAACGCAATCGACGGCACCGCGGCCAGCAGGATCAGGCGGATGATGTCCGCCACCCAGAACGGCGTCACGCCCTTGAAGATGGTGCTCACCGAAACATCCTTCAGCACCCCTTTCAGCACAAACACATTCAGCCCGATGGGCGGCGTGATCAGGCTGATCTCGGTCACCACCACAACAAGGATGCCGAACCAGATCAGATCAAAGCCAAGATTCGCCACAACCGGCGCAAAGATCGGCACCGTCAGCAGAATCATCGACAGCGATTCAAACACGCAACCAAGCAACACATAGATCAGCAGGATGATGAAAATCACCCCGAGCGGCGACAGGTCGAACGCTGTCACGATGCTGATCAAGCCGTCGGGAAGGCCGGCCCGGTTGACGAAATTCGAGAAGATCAGCGCGCCGAACAGGATGAAGAAAAGCTTTGCCGTGGTGATGGTCGTCTCGCGAAGCACCTGCATAAGCGCGCCATCACGAAGCGCGCCACGGCGCCAGGCAATCAGCAGCGCGCCGGCCGCGCCCATGCCCGATGCCTCGGTCGGGGTGAACATGCCGGCATAGATGCCGCCAATGACGAAGATGAACAGGCCAAGCGTCGTCCACACATCACGAAGGGCCAGAAACCTCTCGCGCCAGTTCGACCGTTCGCCGGCCGGGCCAAGCGCCGGGTTGCGCGTCACCACGAACACCACGGCGAGGATATAGAACAGAATGCCCAGAAGGCCGGGAAGCACCCCGGCGACAAACAGCTTGCCAACCGACTGTTCGGTCAGGAAGCCATAGATGACCAGCATCACGCTTGGCGGGATCAGGATGCCGAGGGTGCCACCGGCGGCAATCGACGCGGTAGCGAGCGAATCATCGTATTTGTAGCGCCGCATCTCGGGCATCGAGACCTTCGACATTGTCGCCGCCGTCGCCAGCGAGGACCCGCAGATGGCAGAGAACATGCCACATGCCGCAATCGTCGACATCGCCAGACCACCACGCCGGTGACCAAGAAACACATAGGCGGCGCGGTAGAGTTCCTTCGCCATGCCACCGCGTTCGACAAGCAGACCCATCAGAATGAACATCGGCAGCACTGACAATTCATATTTCTGGCCGGAATCGATGACAAGCCGCGCGGCGTTGGAAATCGCCGCCCGGTCACTGGCCAGAAGCGAGAAGCCGACACCGCCGACAATACCAAGCGCCAGCCCGAGCGGCATCCTGAGGAAGGCAAGGAACAGCAAAGCCGCAAAGCCGATAAGCGAAACAATCATGTTCTATTCCCCCAGAGTCCGGCTGCCGGTTTCATCAGGCAGCGCCTGTCCTGGCCGCAGCAGCAGGCGAAGCCCGCGAAAGCCGGCGAAGACCGCCGACATATAAACCATGGCGGTGATCAGGCTGACAATCAGATAGCGCGGGATGTGCAGATAGATGGTCTTGTCGCCATCTTCCCAGGCGCGAACCGCATAGTCGAACACCCGGTCGGCGACAATGAAGACGGCGACCACGGTCGCAAGGCTGAAAATCACACTGACAACCCAGCCGAACCAGCCCTTGCGGACAAAACTGAACAAATCGACCACGACCTGGTCATCACGAAGAAACATTGCCGGCAACGAGAAAAAGATCGTCCCCGCCATCGAGATCTGCACAAGTTCCGTCGCGCCTGTCACCGGTGACCGGAAAAAATAACGCCCAACAACATCGACACAGGTCAGCGCGACAAGCCACAGAAGGACGAGACAGGCCAACATCAGACAGATATCGGCGATCTTTCCCGCAACCTTGTTGAGCCGTGCGATCAGCGGGTGATCATTGGCTACATCATTCATCGTTGTCAGTCTCCTCCAGCGAGTTGCCCGTGCAGCCCCGCGCGTCAGTCTTCACATCATCCGAGTAGCAATTATCCGCCTGACAACCAACCCGGTTTTCATCCCTTTTTTCAGCTTGCGCGGTCCATGCTTACCTTCGAGAAACCGGCTTTCACAGCATAACCGGCAACAATGGCCTTACGATTTTCATAACTGAGCACATCATCCACATTGTCGAATCCGGCCGGGGCCAGCTTTTCGACCTCGTCGATGACCCCTTCGGGCCCGCCCTTCCTGTTATTAACCACAATGTCGGCCGTTATCGGCAGTCTCTGTTTTTCATAAAACCACAGGGCGGCCCGGGGATGCTCGGCCTGCTGCAGCTGGTCACTCAGGCAGCGGGCATCGAGAATGGCCTGGCTGGCGCCGTTCGAGCCGACCGGATACATCGGATGCGCCGCGTCACCAAGAAGTGTCACCCGCCCAAATGTCCATCGCGGCAGCGGGTCACGATCGGCCATCGGATATTCGAAAATCCCGTCTGTTTCCCGCACCAGACCTTCGATGTCGAATTCCGGAATGGCGAAGCGGAGTGCGTGCGGCAGCACCGTCGACAACGACACCCCGCGCAACCAGCTATTGTCCGGCGGTGGTGTGATGGTCGGGTCCTTGGTCCTGATATTGACCACCCAGTTCATCAACTGCTTGCCGTTCTTCGGCGTGTTGATCGGGTACAACACGAATTTGCCGCCGAGCCCACCACCGATGGCCATGCTTTCACCATCGCGCCATGATGGCCATTCGGTGGCACCGCGCCACATCATCACCCCGTTCCAGCGTGGCTGCGCCTCGTCCGGATAGAAGATCTTCCTGCCACAGGAATGAATGCCATCCGCGCAGATCAGGATATCGCCCTTCGCCGTCATACCGCCGGCACCTTCCAGGGTATCGACGAAATTGGCCGTAACACCGGCCTCGTTCTGCACAAAGCCGGCAAGCCGCCTGCCGGTGATGACCGCCTCGGGGCCGGCGCGTTCAACAAACGCGTCGAAGAGAAGCTTCTGCAACCTGCCGCGGTGGATGGAGAATTGCGGCACCTCATGACCAGCATGCATGCCGCGCAACTCTGACCAGACTTCCTGTCCGGATTTGGTGAAATAGGTCAGGCTGCGGGTGCGAAGACCAACCTTGTCCAGCGCCCCCAAAAGGCCAAGCGCCTCAAGCTCGCGGATGGCGTGCGGCAGGATGTTGATGCCAACGCCGGCCTCGCGAATGCGAGCGGCGGATTCAAAAACCTGCACGTCGATATTCCTGGCCCGCAGCATCAGAGCGGTGGTCAAGCCACCGATCCCGCCGCCAGCTATGATGACCTTCATGTCAGCCGTCCTCTGGCGGTGGCAGGAAATCGACCTCATGCTTGGCGGAAAGCTCGACAACTTCGGCCGGGTTGGCGGTCGGCCCAAGATTATGGATGCCCCAGAAAAGATCATAAAGCTTGCGGGCGGGAGATACCCAGAAGAGGCATTTGTTCGTTTCTTCCGACTTGTTGAAGATGCCGTGCGGAATTCCTCGCGGCAGCCTGATCAGGTCACCCGGGGTGGCAATTGCGTCAGACCCGTCAAGAATCAGGTCGAACCTGCCTTCGAGGACATAGATAAATTCGTCCTGTTCGGGATGAATATGGGGCGGCACAAAGGTGCCTGGCGGCAGGGTCGCGTGCCACGAAAAGGAATTTTTACTCCACTGTTTCGGGACATAGGTCTGGCCAAGGATGTTCCAGGTAATGTCCTCGATCCCTTCATTCGACTTCGTGACACCGGCTGTCATCTGCATTTGTCCACCTCTTTCAAAAGGAAATCGCCCTCACTTGTGTGACGGTAACAGACGCCCTGACATACGGCAATCAGCCAACGGCACTCCAAATACCTGACAAGAAATATAGTGAGAAGCGCAATAACATTGCCGACAGGCCGGTTTTTTCTTGACTGCAACGAAAGACCCATCACAGGCTGTGGCGTGAACATTTGACCAACTTCGGCATGTCGGAAGAGGTTCCGGAAAGGAACTCGACGCGGCCGGAGTTACCTTGCAAGGAGGAATTACATGAAAAAGATTGTTGCTGGTCTGGTTATGGCGCTGCCGATGCTCGCGTCCGGTCAGGCGATGGCCGCTGACAAGGAGTTGATTATTTCGTCCTGGGCGGCACCCGTTCATACCATGAACAAGGATATTTTCCCCTGGATGATCTCTGAAATGGAGAGATGTTCGGGCGGCAGCCTGTCGGCAAAAATCGAGTACGGTCTGGCCCCGCCGCCGGCACAGTATGACACCGTTCGTGACGGCGTCGCCGATTTTGGCTGGATCGTGTATGGCTACACACCCGGCAAGTTCGAGACCACGAAAATCGCCGAACTTCCCGGCAATGGTGGCAACGCCGAGGATATGTCGGTTGCCTTCCAGATGACGCATGAGAAGTATCTTGCCGCCGCCAAGGAAGCCAAGGGCATCAAGATCCTCACCAACTATGTTCACGGCCCGGGCCATATCAACACAACGATGCCGGTCAATTCCTACAAGGACGTTGTCGGCATGAAGCTTCGTGTCGGTGGCGGTGTCGCCAATGATATCGGCACCGCGCTTGGTGTCGCCGGCGTCAACATGCCGGCACCCGCCGTTTATGAAGCCGTGTCATCAGGTGTCACCGAGGGCGTCTTCTTCCCGATGGAAACCATGTATGCCTTCAAGGTCGCCGAAGTCGCGAAACACACTTTCCGCAACCCGGAAGGCATGTACACCACAGCCTTTGGCCTGATCATGAACAGCGACAGCTATGATGATCTGTCATCCGCACACAAGAAGTGCATTGACGGCATGACCGGTGTCGATATGGCGCGCCGGGTCGGCAAATGGTGGGACGAGGCCGACGAGCTTGGTTATGCGAAGTTTGGCGAGATGGGCGGCACGGTTACTGACGCCAGTGCTGCCGAGCAGGCCTATTTCCGCGAGAAGACCTCGGGCGTTGAAGCCCAGGTTCTTTCCGCCATTGACGGGCGCGGTGTCGACGCCGCCGCGGCGCTGGAATATTTCCGCTCGCAGCTGAAGTAAGGCTGGACGTTTCACCGTCACCAACGCTTTTGACAGGCGGCCCGTGGGCCGCCTGTTCTGTTTCACCAGCTTCCATCGCACCAGTAATCGAACCGGAACAACATGACCATTTTCTCGCCATTGGCCGCCTCGGACATGCCGCTGGCCTTCCCGCCCCCGGCCGACCCCGAAGATGCGTATGAAAACAGGCTTCACATCCCGAATGCCGACCGGCATCTGGCGAACTGGCCGGTGGATGCCGCCGCCTTTCGTGACCACCATCAGAACAGCGAGCGTGACCTTGCCTACGGCACCGGCGCGCGCACCAGCTATGATCTGTTCCTGCCGGCCGGCGGCATTGACGCCGCGAAGGGCATTGTCGGCGTCATTCATGGCGGCTACTGGG